>JAOZVH010000027.1:3943-22845 GCA_029938235.1 Bacteroidales bacterium | reverse complement strand
AAAAAAATTTTTTCCAAAAAACGCCGAAATTTTACGAATTTATAAAAAAAATTTTTTCCAAAAAACGCCAATTTTTTACGAATTTTATAATTTATAAAAAACTTTTTTCAAAAAAACATTAATTTTTTGGGTTTGTACAGGTTGAAATTTTTTTAAATTTCAAAATAAAAAATGTTAAAATTTTGGACGAATTTGAAAAAAAAATTTTTTTAAATTTCAAAATAAAAATTATTGAAATTTTGGATGAATTTGAAAATTTTTTTTTTATTTTGAAATTAAAAAATGTTGAAATTTTAGACGAATTTTGAAAAAAATTTTTTTAAGAAATTTTCCCCCATTGAGTTTTTTTGTTTTTTTCTTCTTTTTTTAAATATTCCAATAAAATTTCATTTTCTTGATTTTCTAAGTTTTTATCTGTTTCTAAAATTATTTTTGCTTCTTTTCTGGCTCTTTCTAATATTTCTCCATCTTCACGCAAATTTGAAATTTTTAATTGAAATGGTAAACCACTTTGTTCTGTTCCATCTAAATTTCCAGAACCTCTTACTTTTAGATCTTCTTCTGCAATTTTAAATCCGTCATTTGTTTCTGTCATAATTTTCAAACGTTTTTTTGCATCATTTGTTAATTTGAATGAAGTCATTAAAATGCAATATGATTGATCTGCTCCTCTTCCCACTCGTCCTCTCAATTGGTGTAATTGTGATAAACCGAATCTTTCGGCACTTTCAATTATCATAACAGAAGCATTTGGAACATCTACTCCCACTTCTATAACTGTTGTTGCAATTAAAATTTGTGAAATTCCTTTTACAAATAATTGCATAGATTTTTCTTTTTCTTCGGCTTTCATTTTTCCGTGGGCAACTCCAACAGTATATTTCGGAGAAGGAAAAGCTCTTACTATACTTTCATAACCGTCTTCTAAATCTTTATAGTCGAAATGTTCTGACTCTGTTATCAAAGGGTAAACGATATAAATTTGTCGTCCTCTTTTTATCTCTTCATGAATAAACTTAAAAACTCTTAATCGCTGATTATCATATCTATGAAAAGTTTTTATTTCTTTTCTATTCGGAGGCATTTCGTCAATTATTGAAAAATCCAAATCTCCATAAACAGTCATCGCTAATGTTCGTGGAATTGGTGTTGCGGTCATGACAAGAATATGAGGAGGCGAAAAATTCTTTTTCCAAAGTTTTGCTCTTTGTGCAACACCAAAACGATGCTGCTCATCAATAATTACTATACCAAGATTTTGAAATTCAACAATATCCTCCATAATTGCATGAGTTCCTATTAAGATTTGCAAAGTCCCATCTTTTAAATTACTATGCAAAAATTTTCTATATTTTTGTTTTGTAGAACCTGTCAATATATCTACATTTATACCAAGACCTTTTAGCATTTCTTGAAATTTAGCAAAATGTTGTTTTGCAAGTATTTCGGTGGGAGCAACTATACAAGCCTGAAAATCATTATCTAAGGCTATTAAAATAATCATTAAAGCAACTATAGTTTTTCCACTGCCAACATCTCCCTGCAAAAGCCTATTCATTTGTTTATGTCCAAAACAATCTCTACGAATTTCTTTTGTAACTTTTTTTTGTGCATTTGTCAGTTCAAATGGAAGATTTTTTTTATAAAAATTATTAAAATATTTACCAACTTTTGTAAATTTATAACCGACATTTTTTTCTAAAAAAATATTTTTTTTAAATAAAATTTCCAATTGAATAAAAAAAAGCTCTTCAAATTTTAAACGAAATCTTGCAGCTTTTAAAAAATCTTGATTTTTTGGAAAATGAATATGCAATAAAGATTTTTTCCTTCTCATTAAATTTAATTTTTCAATTAAATGTTCAGGTAAATTTTCTTCTATTTTTTCGTAAGATTTTATAAAAACAAATTTTTGTAATTTTTGAACAATTTTAGAAGAAATAAATTTTTTCTTCATTTTTTCTGTTGTTGAATATTCCGGCTCTAAAAAAGTATTAATTTTTTTTTCTTTATTAACTTTTTCTATTTCCGGATGCACAAGATTTACTTTATCTCTAAAAATATTTGGTTTTCCAAAAACGATAAATTCTTTATCAATTTCTAAGAAATTTTCTAACCAATAAAAATTCTTAAACCAAATTAGTTCAATTTTTCCGGTTTTATCTTTTAATTTTGCAACAAAACGTTTTTTAAAATTATTTTCATATATCTCAAAATGAGAAATCACTCCTTTAATTTGAACAGATTTTGATTTATAATCAATTTCATTGATTTTATCGAACTTTGTCTTATCAATATATTTGTATGGAAAATGATATAATAAATCACGAAAATTGAAAATTTCCAATTCATTATTTAAAATTTTTGCTCTTTTTTCGCCAACTGATTTTAAATATTTTATATCTGTTTCTAAAATAGACATTTTAATAAATTTAAAATTTTTAACAAATTTAATAAAAAAATTTATTTAATTTTTTTTTCGTCTAAAATAGTAATTAAATTTTCCCAAATATTCATTTCTTTATTTAAATTTTTATTTAAATTTTTATATTTTATATAAAAATCTTCACTTTGTTTTTCTTGACTTTTAAATGCAAGAATATTTTCAAATTTTGTAATTTCCTTTTCTAAATTATCTATTTTATCTTCCGATTTTTTAATTTTATTTTTTATTTTTCTAATTTCTCTTTCTTTTTCTTTGCGAGAAAAATAAATATCTTTTTGTAATGACATTTTATTATTTTTCTTTTTTACAATTCTATCTTTTATTTCTATTTCTCTAAGATTTTTCATCTTCTTTTTTTCCAAAAAATCATAAATTCCATTTTGATGTTGTTTAATTTTTTTATTTTTAAATTCATAAATTACCGGCGTTAAACCATTTAAAAAATCTCTATCGTGAGAAACAATTATCAATGTTCCATTATATTTTATAAGTGCTTTTTTTAAAATTTCTTTGGAAAGCATATCTAAATGATTTGTTGGCTCATCTAAAATTAATAAATTATAAGGTTTTAATAAAAGTTTTGCTATTGCAAGACGAGAACGCTCACCACCAGAAAGTACAGAAGTTTTCTTATCAGCATCTTCACCACTAAATAAAAATGCTCCCAAAATATTTCTAATTTTTGTTCTTACTTCACCAACAGCAATATCGTCAAGAGTTTGAAAAACAGTTCTATTTTTATAAAAAGAATCCTCTTGGTTCTGAGCAAGATAACCAATATTTACATTATGACCGGTTTTTAAAACACCTTCAAAATCTATTTCATTTAAAATAATTCTACTAAGAGTTGTTTTTCCCTCTCCATTTCTACCAACAAAAGCAATTTTTTCTCCCCTTTCAATTATTAAATTGACGTTTTCTAAAACAAGATGGTCTCCATAACTTTTACTTAAATTTTTTGTTTCTATGGTAACACTTCCTGAGCGTGGCGCATCAATAAAATTAAAATGTAAACTTCTATTATCTACTTCGTCAATTTTTATAATTTTTAATTTATTTAATTGTTTTATTCTGGACTGAACCTGAACAGATTTTGTTGATTTATAACGAAAACGCTCGATAAATTTTTCTGTATCTTTTATCATTTTTTGCTGATTTTCATAAGCCGCTTTTTGTTGTTCACGTCTTTCTTTTCTCAGAAAAACATACTTAGAATATGGAACTTTATAATCGTGAATTTCTCCCATAGAAATTTCCAGTGTTCGTTTTGTTACGCTGTCTAAAAATTGTCTGTCATGAGAAACCAGTAAAATTGCACCGAAATAATATTTTAAAAAATCCTCTAACCATTGTATAGATTCTATATCTAAATGATTTGTCGGCTCATCAAGTAAAAGAATATCTGGATTTTTCAATAGAATTTTTGCAAGTTCTATTCGCATACGCCACCCACCGCTGAACTCCAAAGTTGGTCTGTTAAAATCGCTTTCTATAAAACCTAAACCTTTTAAAATTCGTTCTGTTTTTTTATCAATATTTCCGCCTTCTAAAAAATTGAATCTATCATTAATAGTTGTAAATTTATCTATTAATTTCAAATAAGATTCACTGGTATAATCTTCTCGTTTTGATAATTCTGTGGAAATTTTATTGATTTCTTTTTTTAAATCTAAAATTTCTTTAAAACTTGTTTTTGCTTCTTCTATTACTGTGCGTCCATCTACAAGAACCATTTCTTGTGGCAAATAAGCAACTTCTAAATTGTCTGATTTATTTACAAATCCAGAACTTGCTTTTCCTACACCGGCAATAATTTTCAATAAAGTTGATTTTCCTGCTCCATTTTTACCAACTAAGCCTATACTATCTTTTTCATTTATCAAAAAATTCAAATTATCAAATAACTGAAAATTGCCAAAATCAACACTAATTTGGTCTATTGAAATCATAATTAAATTATAAAATTTTTTTCAAAAATAAAAAAAAAATAAAAAAATTGTATCTTATTTAAGATTTTTTATTTTTTCAAAATTTTGTGCAAATTATGAAAAAAAATTTTTTTAATTGAAATTAAAAAATATTAAAATTTTGGACGAATTTTGAAAAAAAATTTTTTTAATTGAAATTAAAAATTATTAAAATTTTGAACGAATTATTAAAAGAATTTTTTTAATTTGAAATTAAAAAATATTAAAATTTTGGACGAATTTTGAAAAAAAATTTTTTTAATTGAAATTAAAAAATATTAAAATTTTGGACGAATTTTGAAAAAAAAAAATTTGGATGAATTAGAAAAAAATTCATTCCCATTCTTCATTCTTCATTAAAAATTAAAGAGCTGTCACCGTAGCTTAAAAATCTAAAATTATTTTCTAATGCAAATTTATAAATTTTTTTCCATTCACTTCCAACAAAACTTGCGATTAACATTAAAAGTGTGCTTTTTGGTTGATGAAAATTTGTTATTAAAGCCTTTGCAATTTTTAATTCATAATTTGGAGTTATTATAATTTCTGTTGTAACTTCAAATTTTTCTAAATTATTTTTTTCTAAGAAATTTAAAATTTCCAATATTGCACTTTTTTTATCTAAATGATTTTTGACATTATATGCTTCCCACTGAGAAATGTGAAAATTTTTTAAATTTTTATTTTCAGAAATTTTTATACCAAGAAAATATAAACTTTCTATAGTTCTTAAGGAAGTCGTTCCAACGGCGATAATATTTTCAATATTTTCAATAATTTTTATAATCACTTTTTTTTCCACAAAAAAATGTTCTTTGTGCATTTTATGATTTTTTACATTTTCTGTTTTCACAGGTTTAAAAGTTCCAGCACCAACATGCAAAGTAATTTCTTCTGTAAGAACTCCTTTTTTGGACAATTTTTTTAAAATTTCATCAGTAAAATGTAAACCAGCAGTTGGAGCTGCAACAGAACCTTTTTCCTTAGAATATACAGTTTGATAACGAATCTTATCTTTTTCTTCAGCCTTTCTATTCAAATATGGAGGTAAAGGAGTTTTTCCAAAAAATTCTAAAATCTCTGCAAAACTTAAATTATTATCCCAAGTAAATTCTATAATTTGAAAATCTTTATTTCTTTCTAAAATTTCGGCATAAAAATAAAAATTTTTTTTTTCAAAAATTCCACTTTTTTTTAATTTTCCGCTTTTCCATTTTTTTAAATTTCCAATTATACATTTCCATTTTACAGATTTTCTTTGGGAAAAAGACAAAGAAAAATCATACGGTAAAAACGGTTCTAAACAAAAAATTTCTATTTTCGCTCCGGTTTTTTTTTGAAATACTAAACGAGCCTGTATAACTTTTGTGTTATTAAAAATTAATAAAAAATTTTTTTCTAAAAAATCATGTAAATTTTCAAACTTATTTGAAATAACTTTTTTATTTTTGAAAATAAGTAATTTAGAATTTCCCCTTTTTTCTAGGGGAAATTTTGCAATTTTTTCGTCAGTTAAATGATAATTAAAATCATTAATTAAAATATCTGGAACTTCCATATAAAATTTTTAAAAGAAAAGAGCAATTTTTAAATCACCGTAAAACCCATTTATATCTGTATTTGGCTCTTCTTCAAGCTCATAGCCTCTTTCTCCCCAGCCTGTACTAAAAATTTGATATTGATAACCAAGACTTAAACCAAATAAAAAACTTCTTTGAAATAAATTAAAAAATTTATCATAATTTGCTTTTAAATGTAAACTAATATTTGCAATAGTTAAATTTTTTTCACCCGTTAAACTTTGCACAGAATTTTGAAAAGTATTTACAGAAGAAGCGCCGTCTATCAAACTCAAATTTAAAGAATTCAAACCTATGCCAAAAGAAGAAGAAAAACAATGTTTATTTATAGTTTTCAAATTGTAATTAAAATTAAAAACAAAATCAGAATAAATAAGTCTTGTAATAACTTTTGTATTTATGTTTTTTTTTTCATAGTTTCCTATTTTACTATCTATAACTATGAAATATTTATCTTTTGACGGATCACCAATATAAATATTTATTCCTGTAAGAGAAATTACATTTTCTATTTTTTCTAAATTTGCTAATTCTAAGATTTCATTCATCTCATCGAAATTAAGAGAAATAAGACCAGAAGATAAGGCAAAACCAAAATACTTCTTTTTTGAAGTATCTTCAGAATAATTAAATTTTTCTTGGGAAAAAATGTTTAAAGAAAATTGTAAAGTTATAATAATAAATAATAAATTTTTCATAAAATGTTTTTTAATTTTAAAACAAATAAAAATTTTTTTTCAAATTTTAATTTTTTTAATTTTTTATCCAAAAATAAACTTAATAGAAGTTACTGTTCCTATACTTATTGAAATTGTTTGAAATTTTAAATCTCCAACTTTTATAGAATTCCTAAAATCTTCTGTTTCAAATAAAGTTTGCAAAGTTGCATGAAGAATGTCTCTATCTTCTATTTTTTTTAAAATAGAATTTTTTTTATCGTCAGAAATTTTTTTTTGCATTTCAAAATAAATAACGATTCTACTCGGCATACCTAAATCTATATCAATTTGATTGACAGAATAGCCAGCTTCTTGGATAATAGGTAGAGAATTATTTATTTCATTTACAATATCTTGCAATTCATTTTTGCTATATTTTTTAATATTTTTTAATTTTTTTTCGCCATAGTCTGCAATTTTGGCAACAAAACTGTTGGAATTTCTGAAAAAAATTACCAAATAAATAAATAAAAAAACAAAAATTATTGTTATTATTAATATTTTTATTACCTTCATAAAAAAAAAATTTTTTCAAAAAAACATTTTTTTTTAAATTTTTTATTTTTTATTTTTTTTAATTAAAAAATATTAGAAAAAATAAATATTTTTGTTTATTCATAAAAATAATTTCATTTTTAATGAAAAATATTAGAAAAAATAAATATTTTTATTAATTCATAAAAAAGAATTTTTTTTTTAATTTTATGAAAATTTTTTTTGAATGAAAACTATATTAGAAAAAATAAAAAATAGGAAAAAAACTTTATTTTCTTTTGAAATTTTACCTCCTCTACGAGGAAGAAATATAAATTCTATTTATAATATTATAAATACTTTAAACGATTTTAATCCAGCGTTTTGTTCTATAACTTATCACAGAGAAGAAATTATTTATAAAAAATTAAATAATGATTTTTTACAAGAAAAAATCGTCAGGAAAAGACCCGGAACAGTTGCAATTGCTGCTGCTATACAAAATAAATTTCCAAAATTAAGTGTTATTCCTCACATAATTTGCGGAGGTTTTAGCGACGAAGAAACAGAAAATGCTTTAATTGATTTACATTTTTTAGAGATAAATAATTTGCTGGCTCTGAGAGGAGATAGCATGAAATGTGAAAATTCTTTCAATCCGGAAAAAAATGGTCATAAATATTCCATAGAATTAGTAAAGCAAATTATAAATTTGAATAAAGGAAAATATCTCGATAATGAATTAGAAAATTCCGAGAAAACAAATTTTTCTGTTGGAGTTGCCGCCTATCCGGAAAAACATTCTGAAGCACCAAATTTAGATTTTGACTTGAAATTTTTACGTAAAAAAATAGATGCCGGAGCAAGCTTTATTATTACACAAATGTTTTATGACAATAAAAAATTTTTTGATTTTGTAAAAAAATGTAGAGATATTGGAATAAAAGTGCCAATAATTCCCGGATTAAAACCAATTTCAACAAAAAAACAAATTTCAATTATTCCACATATTTTTAATATAGATATTCCGGAGAAATTAGTAAATCAAGTTTTAAAATGTGAAAATAATAAAGAAGTTAGAAAAATTGGAATAAACTGGGCGATTGAACAGTCTAAAGAATTAATTGATTTTGGTGTTCCTGATTTGCATTTTTTCACTATGGGCAAATTTGATAATGTTTATGAAGTGGCAAAAAAAATTTTTAAATGAAAAATTACTATTATATCTTGGGAATTTCAAAAAATGCTGATCAAAAAGAAATTAAAAATGCCTACAGAAAATTAGCAAGAAAATATCATCCGGATAAAAATCCTGATGATATTTTTTTTCAAAAAAGAATTCAAGAATTAAATGAAGCATATAATATTTTATCAAAAAAAAAATTAAAAAAAAATTACGATTTTGAATTAATTTATTCTAATTTTAAAGAAAAAAAAAATAATGAAATTGTAAAAAATTATAAGAAAAATGTAAAAAAAAAAATTACAATACTGATAATTTCAAATATTCTTACATTGCTATTTTTTATAATTTTTATTATTTTCTTTAAAAATTCAAAAAAAAAGCAGATTTTTCAAGAAAAAAATTTTATAGAAAATTCAAAAAAAAAGCAGATTTTTCAAAAAAAAATATATTTTATTATAAGCTATGGAGTTTATCAAGAAAAAGAAAATGTAAATAAAATTATAAATTTTTTATCTAAAAAAAATATTTCTGCAAAATATTATTTCTTGCCAGATTTTGAAAATACGAAAAAAAAATTATTTCGTGTTTACATTGGAAATTTTGAGGAAATAGAAGATGCAAAAAATTATTTAAAAAAAATTCAACATTTGAATGAAAATATTTTTATAAAAAATTGTAATTTTTAAATTTAATAATATTAAAATTTTGAGCATAAAAAAATATTAATTTTGTATTAAATTAAAAAAATGGAAACAACAATAAAAATAAATAATATTTCTGAGATAAATTATTAATACGATAAGAAAAATATTTAAGAAATTACTTTGTTATTTGGTAATTTGAGGTTAAAAAAACTCCAATGTTGTTTTTTAAAAATATTAAAATTTTGGACGAATTATGAAAAAAAATTTTTTTATTTTGAAATTAAAAAACATTAAAATTTTGGGCAAATTATGAAAAAATTTAATTTGAAATATTGTTTTCTAAATCCATTTTTCCTGTTTTTGGTAAAATATGAATAAGAAAACGTTGATTATTTTTTTCTTTTACAGAATCTCTCGGAACACCTCTTTCGCCGCTTCCAGCTATAATTAATTCACAATTTTTTAAATTACTAATATTAATATTTCTGCTTTCCCAAAATCTAATTAAAGCTAATGCTCGTTTATAACTTAACTCATAATTAAAATTTTCATCACCATAATTAGATGCCTGTCCTTCTATTATTAATAAATATTTATTTGCACTGCTCATAAACTTTCTTATACTTTTACCTGCTTGTATTAACTTTTTTCTAGTCTTTCTGTCTATATCTCCAATATTATCACTTGAAGATCTAAAGCTTACATTTATATTTAAAATATGTTTTTTATATTTTGGAGAATATCTAAAATAATTGTTGTCAATATTATTGATTGATTCTTCAATTTTTTTTATTTCATCAAAGGCTTTCGCCTTTACTTTATATGTTTGTTGTTCAAGTTTCAATTTTATAAAAGTCAAAACATATAAAACAAGCATAACAAAAAATAATGTTGTCATTAAATCTGCATAACTTATCCAAAAAAAATTTTTATCTTTATTTTTTTTCATTTATGTTTTTTCTGAATATTTTCTTTACTTTATCTAAAAAACTATTATTTTCTTTTGGTTTTATTAAAAAATTTTAATTTTTGAATCTAAGTTATTTAATTTTGAAGACAACATATTTATTTCAACTTTGTTTATTTTATCATTTTTATGAAGATGATCATAAATTTTTTTAAGATAAGCTAATTTATTAAAATTACTTGTGTTTTCATTTATTTTTTCTTCTAATATAGAATCTCCTTTTATGGTAATTTTTTGTATTGCTGATATTTTTTCCTGTGTGATATTTTCTAATTGCCCTAAACTATCATCCAGTGAATTGTGCAATTCAGCAACAGCTTCTCTCATTTTCTGATTATTATTTTTCATAATGTCATTCCATTTATCAAGAATTTCTGATGCTTTTTTATCGTTATTATCAATAATCTTGTGCCAAAATGTATCATTAATTTTTACAGTTCTTCTAATATCTTCTTTGTTTTCAGTAATATGTTCATTGAATAAACCCCTATTTTTTTCATCTCATTAAAATGAGATTCTACAAATTTCATTAAATTTGTTCCAAGAGTAATTTGAGAAAAAATTTCGTTTAAAATTTTTTCTGTATTATTTTCTAAGTTTCAAAATGTGTAAATAAACTTTGAACCTTTGTTGTTAAATTTTGTACTTCTATAGTTATATTTTTTGTGTTTTCAATAAAAATAGTCATTCCTGCTCTTGGCGGTGTTTTTATCCATTATAAATTTATGATGAATAATTGATGGAAATACCGCATCGCGGAGAATTATTATGGGATTTTTTCGAAAAAAAATAATTATTTTTTTTTATGAAAATATTTTGTTTTTTTGAAAAAAATTTTAAATTATGAAATATTTATTTATTATTCTGATCTTTGTTTTCATTTCAAAAAACAATGTTTTTGCAAAATTTTGTGAAAAAAATAATATGATTTTTAAAACCAAAAAACAAATTATATTTTTTGAAAATATTTTAATAAAAACAGATAGATTTAAAATTATAAAAAAAAGCGAAAAAAAAGAGACTACTTGGTATGAAACAGTAGCTACTGTAACAACAGATCTTTTACCAGAAACAACTTATGCTATTTGTCTAATTTCAGTTAGAAGTATATATGTATGTAATGCTATATTAGTTGCTTCAAAAGTATTAGTTGAAATGAGTAATGACGAAATCAAGCATGGTGTTACAGATGGAATAAAATGGGTAGTAGAAAAAGGTTTGCATAAAAGTACTATAAAGATAATTACAGATAATTATTCTATTGCTAAAAATTCATTGGACGTATTTGAAAAATATAAATTAAAAGAAATAATTAATTGGTCTAATGTTTTTATACAAAGTAAAACAAATTGTATATGTGAAGATTTAATTCCATATTGTATTTATGAGCCAGATCTTGATAAAGTAAATATTTCTGGGTATGGCATACAATTATTTTCAGATGCAGATTATAATAAAACCATAGAAAAAATAATGAACTACGAAAAACTGAATTTTGGGAAAATCTATATAAGAGTTAAAATAATAAATAAAATTAGGTGGTACACTGCAGTAGCATTTTCTTATAAGAATAAGAAAAATGTTTATAAAAAAATAAAATACATCAAAAATAAATATAAAAATGATAAACATTTAAAAGGTGTATTTGTTATAGATTATAACAGCAAAAAATAATTTTATTTTTTTTTATTAAAACTTTTATTGTAAGTTTGTAAAAAATATTTTTATGAAAAATTATAATTTTTTTATTACATTTTTATTTATTTTTTTTATTGGACATCTTTATTCACAAGATATTTCTGGAATATATTATGTTAATAATAAGATACATACTGAGATTATAATTTCAAAATTAGAAGATAATATTTATAAAGTTACTTCTAATGATGAATCTTGGAAATCTGTTGGTTTTTTTTATGAAAAAAATCAAACATTAATGTTAGTTTATAAATATGACGAAGTAAAAAAATATAATTATCGTGGTATCCAAAGTGCTATTTTACAAAAAAATGGTAATTTTAAAGTTTCTATACGACATTGGCGTGATGTATGGAATAAATCAAAAGAGAAAATACACCGTGTAAAATGGATAAAACAATGAAGATAAAAAATAAAATTACTTTTTAATTTATTTTTTTGAATTTTCAAAATACTTAATTATACTAAATAACATATCATATTTGATATAAACATAATTCGAATCTATTTCCATAGAAATAATAGTATCTATTTTTCTATAAATATCCGTTTCATTATAAAAAATATCAGCAAAATTTTCAATTTTATTAGAATTTTTTATTTTTAAAATATTTTCTTTATTTTCAATTTTAAAATTAAAAGGTTTTTTATTATTTTTTAATTCTTCTAATAAATTTAACAAAGAATCTTTTTGGATATAACCATATAATCTACTTGTATCATTAGAAATGACAGTGTTTTTTTTCTCTAATTCCTTAAAATTTGTATCTTTTTCATAATATTGATTATTATTATAATAATACAAATTTAAACATATAACTATTAAAACTAATAAAATTAAAGTTATTTTCATTTTTCTTGCATATAAAGTTTAAATGTTTCTGATTCTATTATTTCTTTAATTACTTTCTCAGCTTTATGCCAGTTAAAGATACTATTTTCAACTCCATAATAAGAAATAAAAATAGAATAATATTTATATTCTTTTCTAAATTTAGGATTTGAAAAATCATTATAAGAAACTTTTTTATTATTATGTATTTCTTTATTGGATATAATAAGCAATAAATGTTTATTTCTTTTATCTCCTTTTTTTATCTTATCACTCATAGTTCCTGTTTTAGCATAAAAATTATATTTCTCATATTTTTTTATAAAATTCTTTAATTTTGAAGCAGTACCTTTTTGAATAACATTATACATTTGTTTATATATGTTACTTTGATAAAATTCAAATAATTCTCTTTTCGTCCAAGATTTTGAATCATTAGAACCGATATTAAAAAATTTGTATTTTGCAGAATCTTGTTTATCATTATCATTCAAAGTAATTTCAAAAGCTCTATTTAAAGAAAATAACCTTGCACCCATTTCAGCCATTTTTAATGGTGTTACTTGTATAGGAAATGCACCTAAAGATGGTTGTTTTAATCCATTTACTTCTATTGGTTGTGATTGTCTATCTGCTATTTTAAATAAACTAAATTCTGGAAAAGTCCAATAAAAAAAACCTGTTTTATTTTTTGCTCCCTTATCAAAAATATTTTTTAAACAATATGTGTGTTTTTTAACATGAGTTATGTTTCCAAAAGGCATTTGTTGTTTTTCCTCTAAATCCTTGATATTATCATTTTTAACTATTAAATGAAAATTTTCATTTAAGCCATTGGATAAAGCACAAGATTTAGAAAAGTCAGGCCATTCATGTGTAAAAGCATAAGATTTGTTTTTATAAACAATTTTTGGGAAAAATTGTTTTCTATTTTTTTTATTAAATTTTTTCGGATAAGGTTTTAAAATCTTATTTGTAAGGTCTTTACTTTCTAATGCTTTTTCAGAAAAACTACCCATAAATATAATTGCAGAATGATAAAGATTATTAGAATGTGTTAAATATGTATTATGTTTTAATCTTTCTTTTCCGTAATCACGTTTTGCTAAATACCAAGTATTTTTCTCTTTAAATTTTTTTCCAGCGTAATATTCTAATTCTAATTTTTTACCTTTTTTCTTGCAAAAATATTCATATCCTATTGATGGTATTGTAAGATTAAGTTTTTTCCAATCTATTTTAGCTTGTGATGTTATTGCAGCATAAGCAATAGGTTTAAAAGTAGAACCAACACCTAAATCTGTTTTCATTAAACATCTATTACCAAAATAATCTCGTTCTGTTTTATTGCTACTATTTTGATATAAATTATTTAAAAAAGCATTATATTTAGCAATATTATTAGGATCTTGTTTTGGATTTTTACTACAATCTAAGATCAACCTAATTTTTCCGTTTCCATCTATTGCTACACAACTAAAATTATATTTACCCTTAACTTTCTTATTTATAATATTATTTAATGTATCATTTTTTATTTTATTATCTGTTTTTTCACTTTTATATTTTTTATTTTTCTTTAATTGTTTATTAATATTTTTACAAAGTTCTTCATATTGATTGTTTAATTTAATTAAATTATTTTTATCTAAAGAAATAACTTTATTCTTACCTTTTTTGTCTTCAAAATTACAATCTCTAAAATCAAGCCAATCATCTAATTGTTTATCTGTTATTTCAAAATTATTTCTATAAATTATTTCATGTAAATTATTTGTTAATTGAAAATCTATTGATACTCTAATAACAGTATCTTTAATTATCCTTGCTATTTTTTGAGTATTTAATAAGTTTGCAAAATTATAACTCCAAATAAAATTTTTTCCTAAAGGATAAAAGAGAGAATTTTTTCCATTTAGCCAAAAATTTGTTGCTAAAAAATTGTCATTTTCCGTAACATATTTGTATTTGATTCCATCGTTTTCCTCTTTCTTATTTCTTATAAGAATAAGATAATCTCCTAATTTAAAACGAACAGCAACATAAATAGTATCCTTTAAACTATTACCAACAAAATTCTGTAAATTAAAATTTTTATTTTTTAATATAAATTTTGCTTTATTTATTGTAAAGTCAGATCTGTTTTTTTCTCTAATTAAATAAATTTTTTCTTTATTTCTATCCCAAGTTGAAGGAATGAAAACAATGTGAATATTTTGATATGGGTGGTTTTCTTTATCTTTATCAAAAAAGATATTATCTATTAAATTAGGTTTGATTTTATTTTTAATTGTATATTTAATGTCTTTAAATTCATTGTTTTGATTCACTAAACCTGATTCTTTCACAGTGTTTGCTGCGAGTAAATCACCTTTCCATTTTAATTTATCTTTTTTAGGACTTTTTATAAAAAAATATTTTCTGTTTAATGCAAAATGCCAATAATTTCCTCTTTTTCTTAAATGAATCAATTCTTTATTATCTTGTTTGTCTTTTTGTATGTTTATAAAATTTTTATAAGCACTATTAAAGAATTTTTCTTTTATTGTATCTATTTTGTTTTTTTTAAACTCTTCACTTATATTAAATGTATCTAATATATTGTTAATGGATAAATTTTTTAAAGATGTACTTTTTGTCTTTTGGAACTTTACAAAAAGATTATCAATTTTTTTTAATTTTATATTTGTACTTTTTATTAATGGATTTATATCAAAATGTTCGCTTTTTAAATTAAAATTAGAATTAGAATATTTTAATATATAAAAAATTAAAACAATAACTAAAAGAAAAGAAGGAATTGCATAAATTTTTTTTTCTTCAGATGTATCTTCTTTTTCTTCTTCATCTTCGTTAAAGAAATATATTAGAAATAAAAATAATATAAAAACAATAAAAAGTGTTAATTTACTCGTGATAGAAATCAAAGGAAAATCTTGACCAAAAAATGTAAAACTATTAGTAGATGTTAAAAAAACGAAAATAGCAGATATTGATAATAAAATAGGAATACCAAGCAAAAAATAATTTCTTTTTAAAGCATCATCATCACCTTCTTTTCTAAAATTGAAATAAAAAAATATACTTAATGATATGAAAAATAAACACAAAAAAATAACAATAGTTTTAGAATGTTCTGATATAACATATCGAGGAACAACTAAATCTGTTGTTTGTGTAATATGTGAAGCACCTTGTATAAAATGAGGTTGAATATGAAAATATTTTCCTGTACTATCGCTTTCACTTAAATAATAATTAATCAACCATTGATTCTGTGCTGCTCTAAGTATATCATAATTATTTTTAGAATCAAATTTATTTGTTTTAATTAAAGCCTCTATAGATTTATCCTGATTTATAATTTCTGCTCTATATTTTAAATAAGTAAATTTTTTAGATAATGGTTCTATTTTATTTTCGCAAATACCATAAATATATAATCCTATTAGTAATAGTGAAAAAATAAATAATATTCTAAAAAATTTGTAATCAGTATTAATTTGTATGGCATTAGACATTTTTCTTCTAAATTTTTCAAAACTAAGTGAAATTGAAATAATAAAAATACAAAATAATATTGCTATTGTTAATATGTTATTTTTTGTTAAAAAAGGTAAAACTGTTTCAATAAAAAATACAATTATATTTTCTTGATATATAAAAATTAAAACACAAGAAATTATTAATAAAGAAATTATTATTAGTTTTTTTAAAGAAGATTGCCATTCTTTCATTAAAAGAATAGAATAATGAATTAATAAGTAAAATACAAACATTATAGAATAACCAGCATCAAAAACAAATAAATACAATAAAATAATTAATGCTAAAACAGGACGAGAATAAGAAGAATTTTTTTTTATAAAATTAATAAAATTAATAAAAAAATTATCACGACTATTTTTATATGCTTCTTCTTTTGTAAAGCTTAACATAAAGAAAAAATAAAAAAGAACAGGAAGAAGTATCTTATAAATTCTTTCTAATTCTCCACCGAAAATTAAGCCTGAGACAAAAATTATAATACTAAAAAAAAGAATTATAAATATCATCCATAATAAAATGTCTGACTTGTCGCCATTACTGAATATTCTTTGTTTAATTGTGTATTTATTTGATTTTAACCAAGAAATCAAATAAATTAAAAGAAAGAAAATTAAAGTAAAAATGCAAGTCCATATAAAATGAGTATTTATTTCAATATGAATACCTAATTTTGACAAATTAAAATCTCCAAAAAGAACATTAGAAGCACCTAATCCTATATTTTTAATAGGTTTAAATACTAACATCCGCCAATTAATAAATACTCTAAAAGTCAATAAGGTGTATATAATAATGTATAACATTAATTCTAAACGAGAAAACATATAATCTTTAGAATCAAAAAGAATAAACCTAAAAATTATAAGAGCAAAAATAAAACTTAAAAAGGCAAAAATATGCCAAATTTGTAAATTACTTTCAGCTCTTAAATTAGTGAATTGAAATTGCCAATCAACACTTGTAAATTTTTTGATTTTTTTTGATTTTAAAACAAAAATATCATTTGTATTTTTGATTTGTTCCATTTGTTTTTTATCATATAAATCTGCAATTTCAAATTGCATTTTTTCATGAGAAGAACCTGCAAAATACTTTACAGAGCCACGAATATGATTAACATTATCTAAACGAGAAAATCTTTCAAAAAAATATCCACCTACTATATTATCATTTTTAAATTGTAATATTTTATCTGTTTTAGAAATAATAAAATGAGAAACTAATTGATTAGTATCTATTTTTTTTATTAAAGGAAATTTCGCTGATTGGGTAAATTTTAAAGAATTTGCATTTTTATCAATATATTTTAATTCAAAAATTTTACTTGCTTTATATCCCCAATCTGTATAAAAAGAAGCATTATTAATATCTTTAATTGTATCTGCAATACCATAGTTTGGTGTTTTTTTCTTGCCGTCTATTAGAATATCAAAATCAGAAGAATTTTTATAAAAAACAAATAAATCAGAAAAATTTTTTCCCCTATTTTTGGGAGATTTTACTTGTTCCCTGACAAGAATGAAATTTTTTAATAATTCTTCAAGCTCGTGATATATTTTTATATTGCTTATATTTGATGTTTTGTATAGGATTTCTTCTAAGGGATAACCTTCTTTTAACCTTACTTTAAATTTACTTGTTTCTTCTATTATTATCTTGTCGTTTTCTTTTATTTTAAATATATAATGACAATAATTTTCTTTTTCTTTTAATATAATAGTACAAAAAGGAATGGAATCTTTGCTGATATAAATAGAATCTTTTACTTTTAAAGCATATTTATTATTGGGATTAAATAGGCTATAATTGTCTTCATTTTTCTTTTTTATATATAAAGGAACTTCTAAATAATTAGAAACTAAATGAAATGTATCTTTTCTGTTTCTTTGTATTTTTAATAATCCACCTTTGTCATCATATAAAGCTTCTTTTGGGTTTTTCTCATTAAAAATAAAACAACTATCTTTAAATTGAAAACCTAAATGCTCTAAAATATGATAATCTGTATTCTTAAAAATTTGTGGGTCTTCAGGGTAAATATAATTATGAATAGTTTTTAATGAAAATCCAAAGTAAATTGTGAATATAGCAAAATAAAAAAAAAGAAATTTTTTATATTTATTTTCTTCTTTTACATAAAAGAAAAAAACAATGCTCATAAATAACAAGCCAAATACAAAAAATATAGAAAAAGTGAAAAATGTCATATTTTTATTTATTAAGGTTTAAGAGTTTTTTTAGAAATATAATATCCTTTTATCATAGCATCTATTTCTTTTACTTTACAATATTTTGCTATACGATAAATAACAGATAAAAAAGGAGGTGTATAAGATGTTTTTGTCCTTTCTTTATTTTTATCAAAAAAGTCTTCTATTTTAATATTTGAATCTGTTTTTCTTTTATCTATATAAACTTGAACATATTTATATTCATTATTATTAGATTCTTTATTATCTATATACTTAGCTATATTGTAAGTTCTCATAGATAAAGTTAAAATTATTTCAATTATTTTTTTTGTATCTTCTTCGTTCGAATTATCTAGTTTTTTTAACTTTATTTCGTCGAATCTATCTACATCTTCTTTACAAGTTTTAAAAAAAATTTCAGTATTTTCATTTATTTCATCAAATTTATTCAATTTTGTTTGTTTCTCTTTTATTTTACCTTTTATTTCCTGATTTTCTTTTCTTAATAATATAATATCACCCTCTAATTTTGTTATTTTTTGTTTACTTTCCAATAAATCTATTCTCTTATTAAGTTCATCTATTTCTTTTTTCTTACTTTTATTAAGTTCATCTATTTCTTTTTCCTTACTTTTATTAAGTTCATCT
>JAOZVH010000027.1:0-3843 GCA_029938235.1 Bacteroidales bacterium | reverse complement strand
CTTACTTTTATTAAGTTCATCTATTTCTTTTTCCTTACTTTTATTAAGTTCATCTCTTAGTTTTGTTATGTCCTCATTAGAGGACTTTGTTTCATTATCTTTTACAATCATTTTATATAACCAAAAGGAGATTATTATAAATAATAAAAATATTTCTAATATTGGATTATAAGACGAAATAGAATCATTTTTTAGATGACTTTTACTTTCTTTTTCTGTATATGTATTTAAGTGCGCCTTTATTAATTTAATATTATTACTATTTTGCAACTTAATTTCATTTAAAACAGTATCATTTTGTAATTTAATTTCATCTAAAATATTATCACTTTGTAATTTAATTTCATCTAAAATATTATCACTTTGCGACTTAGTTGCATTAAGAACACTATCTCTTTGTGACTCAATTAGAAGAGTACTATTATCCTTACTATTATTTAACATAATTTTTTGTGTTATTTTAATTATTATTTAATATATTATATAAACTTCTTACCAAAGCAGTAGGAAATAAACTTTTATAAATAAAATCTCTATATGCATTTTGATTAGGTTTCTCTTCTAATATATATTGTTGAATTTTGTCTTTTAAAACAATATTATCTTTGTTTAAAAATATATACAAACTTTCGTTAATGCTTGGTGCTTCTGTTAGTTCTAAAGGAAAAGATCCTGAATTGAAAACTGTATTATTTTTATAAATAATATTATTTTTGTTTCTAAAAAAATCAGCATTAAAATTATATGTTTTATTATTTGTTTCATTATCTGTATTCCTTTCTATTTCTTTTTTAAGATATTTATCTAAGCTATCTATGCTATCCTTTATCATTTTCATAATATCAGAATCTTTTGTTTTAGGAAGTGCGATTTGTAATGATGAAGGAAAATCAGAGTATAAAAAACCTTTTTCTGATAAAGCTCCATCTAAACATATTTTTTTAACATCTACGTTTTTCATTATTAAATTATTATCTCTGAAAACAATATAATCCATATCATTATTTGTTGTATATTCTTTTAATTGTTTTTTTATTTCAAAAATAAAATTTGTAAAATAAAAAGAATTACCTGTTAAAATAATTTTATAAAATTTATGATCTTTTATCATTTCTTTTATTTTTTTAATAATTTTTTTAATATGAGTTTCTATATATTTATCATCATCATATAACTTATATCTATTATTATTTTTTGTTTTAAAAAAATCAAGTAAATTTTCTGAGTTTATAACTTTATTATATTCCTTATTAAAATCATTATTTTGTTCTTTAATATCTTCTTTTTTCCTTGTTATTTCATATCCAGTATCTACTTTCTTAAAAGAATCAACAATTTCCATTAATTTAATCCAAGATTTAATATTTTCTTTTTCTTCAGAAATTATTCTTACAACTTCATTTATATCTATACCAATTTGTTTGGTTAACGCCATCAATATACCGAAAGAAATATATTGACCTGCAGCAGGGAATCCATTTTTATAAATGGAAACAAAATTTTCTTTATTCTCTACATCAAATATAGAAATATCAGTAGTTCCTTTTCCACAATCAATAAGCAAATATTTTTTAATATTTAATTCTGTATTTAGTATATTTGCTCTTTTTATTTGGTTCTCTATTTGCTCTATATGATATATATATCCACTAAAAGAAGCATCACTTTCTGAAATACTAACAATTTCTATACCTCCACATACATCGTCAAATTCTTTTTTTTTTTCTTCGCATATACTTTTAATAATTTCTTTTGCATTTAATTTTTGTTCATTTAAAATTTCTATTCTTTGTTTCTGTGTGTAAATATTAGGAGATAATAAATATATACGAAAAAAACTTTTTCTGTTTAATTCAATGTTTCTCTCTAAAATTTCAAAAATTCCTGTGTATAAAATATGATTATTTATAGTATTATAAGTATGTTTTATAATTGTTTGAAAATTACCACCATTATTTATTGGGAAATTACTATTAAAAGAATATTGTATTTGATTAAAAAATATTGTATTTGTCATATTTCCTTGTGCTAATTTTATCAATTTTAAATTGGGTAATAGTAAGAAAAGTGTTTGATCAAAAACATCTTCTAAATTATTTAAATCTTCTTGAGTTAATAATGCATTAAGTTTATTTTTAACTTTTTCTTTTAAACCTATTCCTGTTAATAGGAAAATTATTTGATTAGATCCATATACCTTAGGAAAAGATGTTATTACTTTTTTCATGGCATAAATTGTATTAATCAACTTACCACTCTTATCCTTAATTTGATCAATATTACCTTCTCCAATATTATAATATTTTTTTAAAATATCAATAATATTAATTCTTTCAGAATTATATTCTGTATTGTTCCAATATTTAATACCTACTTGAGAAGATTCTGAACCAAAATCAACAGCAACTACAGCTAAATTTTCAGGTTTACATAAATGAATTTTACATTTATATGAAAATTTAGAGTTATTTTTTAACTCTAAATTAATACTACAATCTAAAGTTTTATTTTCTTCTAAAGAACCTGCAGATATATTAATACATATTATTTTTTCTTCTTTATTAATATTATATTTAATAAAATCATTTTTTCCAAAATCTTTATTTCCTTTCTGCCTGTTTTCAAAAAAATTAATATTAAGTTTATTATCATCCTTTATATCTATTTTACAATTACTTGTTCCCTCTATACGAATATCCTCATTAGTACCAGAAGTTGAAGAATAAATACCATTTAACAAATTACTATTGAAGTTAATTTCTAAAATTTTTTTATTGCTATTATCTGGTATATCTATTACAAATTCATCAATTTGTGAACTTTTATTTTCTAATTCAGCTAAAGTAAAACGTCTATTTCCTATTTTAATAGGTATTATATATTTCATAATTTTAAATTATTTAGATTTTATAATTTTATTAATTCTATAATTCTATTTTCTTTTTCAAAAGAAATTTTATTTTTACTTATTATTGTAAAGACAAAAGAAATTTTACCTGTATTTATTTTTAATTCATTAGAATTTAAACTCCACATTCCAAAAAGTATGTTTTTTCTTAAAAAATCTTTATTTTCATCAAAATAATACTCTGCTTGCTCTGACTTAGAATACCAAGTTGTATCATTAAAATCTATCTTTTCTGTATCAATATTTTTGTTTTCTTTTGGAGTAAGACCAGTAGAAGGATTTTTAGTAATGTTAGAAGAATATATTTTAATTTCTGGTCTAAATGATTTTACATCACTTTCTAACTGTTGATAATATAATCCACCTTTTACTTTCATTTCTTTTAATAAAATAGCAATTAAATCAAAAAATATTATAACTAACAGAATTAAGATATAATAAATAGTTGTATCTGTATTTGCAAAAGCAAAAGCATGAATAGACCTGATTTTTATCATTAAACCTTTTCTTTCGTTTAGTTGTTCATTTCTTTCTCTTTCTAATTTTTCCAAATCAGATTCTAATTTTTTTTTATCGTTTTCTTTTTGAATTATTAATTCTCGTTTATCAACAGAACTCGTATTAAGCCATTCTTCATAACTTCCATCTGCATTGTCATATTCTTTTTGATACGGAGAAATAGATTCATTTGCTTTTTTAATTTTCTTATTTATATCTTTTAGAGATGCACCACCTACCAAATTTCTTAATTTATTATACTCATTTCTATATTCTTTTAGCGCCTCTTTTTGATAATGTGTTAATGTATCTTTTTTATTTAAAAGATTAATTTTATAATTTAAGCTGTTTCTGTCTTTTATTTGTCTTTTTTCTTTTTCAAATAAGTAGTCATTCTAAAGTTTTTCCGTATTAAATATGCCTAAAAAATTTATGAT
>JAOZVH010000184.1 GCA_029938235.1 Bacteroidales bacterium | reverse complement strand
AAATTTCAAAATCAACAAAACTTTCAATAGAAGAAATTCAAAAAATTTAAAAAAAATTCTTAAATCTTGCGATGCGTGTTTTCACAGCACAATTATTCTTAATGTCGGTGAAAACACCGTATCGAAAAGTTTAATTTTTTAAATTTCAAAATAAAAAAAACGTCCAAAATTTTTAATTTTTAATGATTTTAAAAAATCTTTTTTTTGAAGATTTTTCTATTTTAGAAATCATTAAAAATTCATCGGTTTTTACGAAAAATTTTTATTTGAAATTTAAAAAGATTAAAATAAATATAAAAGAAAAAAAGAAACCAGCAAGAATTTGTAAAATATTATGAGATTTTAATTTTAATCTTGCCCATGCAATGGCAAAAGTCATAAAAAAAACAATAATTAATAACAATTTTAAATTTAAATTAAAATTATTAATTAATATAATAATCGACGCAAAAAGATAACCCATTCCAGATAAATGTAAACTAATTTTCCATTTTAATGAAACAAAAGCTGTAAAAATTAAAATAACAAATGCAGCGATTAAAAAATCTGAAAATATTTCTTCAAAAAGATAAATTTTCAACAAAAAAATTCCAAACAGATAAAAAACAGAACTTATTAAAAGAGGTAAAAATCTCTCTTTATGTGATTTCATTTCAAAACTTTTTATATATTTTGTAAAATATAAAAACGGTAAAGAAAATACTGGCATTAAAAAAGTTGTTAAAAATATAATTAGAAAGATAATTTTTTTTCTTTCAAAACTTAAAGACAAAAAATCTTCATTTTCAAAAAAAATTAAAATAATCCAAATTGGAATCAAAGAAGGATGAGAAATAAATGATAAAATTCTTGCTAAATTTTTCAAGATTAAAAATATTTTTTTTGAAAAAATAAATTAAAATTTTGGACGTTTTTGGAAAAAATTTTTTTTTAATTTCAAATTAAAAAATGTTAAAATTTTGGACTATTTTTGAAAAAATTTTTTTAATTTTTAAATTAAAAAATGTTAAAATTTTGGACTATTTTTGAAAAAAATTTTTTTAATTAAAAAATCATTAAAATTTTAATGATTTTTTAACTTGAATATATGTATTTAAATCAAAAATTGCTTCATAATTTTTATCTTATAAAGATAAAGCTAAATAACTCATAATTCCACTTCCAACTTCTAAAGCACTTTCATCAATGTCAAAAGTCGATGTGTGTTGTTTTTTTATATTTTTTTCTTTTTTATTTTTTGTACCAATTCTAAAAAATAATGATGGATATTTCTGAGAAAAATAAGAAAAATCTTCGCTTGCCATAGATATATCCAAACTTTTTACTTTGTTCATACCTAAAAATTTTTTTCCTAATTTTTCAGCTTTTTTTGAAATATTTTCATCATTTTTTAAAAATGGATACCCGTCAATAATTTTCACTTCTGATTTTGCTCCCATACTTTCTGCCATTAAATTAACAATTTTCTTTATTTTCTCTTTTGTTTTTTTTCTCCATTCTTCGTTCATTGCTCTCAGAGTTCCTTCTATTTTCACCTCTTTTGGAATAATATTTTGTGCTCCTCCGGTTTCTATTTTTCCAAAAGATAGAACTGCAGGTAAATTAGCTGGTTTATTCCTACTGATAATTTGTTGCAATGCAATAACGATATGACAAGAAATTAAAACAGTATCTATTGTTTTTTCTGGCATAGCCGCATGTCCACCTTCTGATAAAATTTTTATGTAAATTTCATCACAAGAAGCCATATACAAACCTTTTTTTAAAGCGATATTGCCAACTTCTATAAATGGAGAAATATGTTGTGCCATTACAATTTCAGGTTCTTCTGTAAAAATATTTTCTTCCAAAAGAAGTTTTGCTCCACCGGGTAAAATTTCTTCTGCAGGTTGAAAAATTAAATAAATTTTTCTGGAAAAATAATTTTCTAATTTTTTTAAAATTCTCGCAACACCCAAAAGACATGCCATGTGAACATCATGTCCACAAGCATGCATAACTCCTTCGTTTTTAGATTTATAAGAAACATTATTTTCTTCTTTTATCGGAAGAGCATCCATATCTGACCGAATGGCAATAATTTTTTTTGATATTTTTTTTGATTTACTTTTTCCTTGCAAAACAGCAACTATTCCTGTTTTTGCTATTTTATTACGATAAGGAATTTTTAAAATATCTAATTCTCTACAAATAAATTTTGAAGTTTCAAATTCATTAAAAGACAATTCTGGATATTTATGAAAATGTCTTCTATAATTTATAATTTCATTTTTTAAATCTTTACTAAATTCTTTGGTTTTTTCTAAGAAAAAATCATTCATAATTTTCTATTTTTTTATAAATTTTTCATTTGAAAATAAATTTTCATAGTTTCGACGGAAATCATACAAACTTTTTTCAATAGCTCAAATTAATTCTTTTTTATAATTCGAAAATTTATAATTATTGAAATATTTAACAATGGTTTTATATTTGGATTTTTTCTTTTAGTTTAAAATCCATTCCAAAGCAGAGCGATTTCCCAATTTGTATTCCAAAGCAATTTTTGGAATATTTTTTAATTTGGTATTTTCGTCGATGAAAATTTCATCTTTATTTTTATTAAAACGCAATTTTACATTAGGAAAATTTTGCAAATTTTTATTTTCAATTTCTAAATTATACGCTTTTACATCTTCAAAATTTAAATGTAAATTCATAAGTTCTTCGCCAAATTTCACCCATTTTTCAAAATTATTATAAAATGGAATGCGAGGAAAATCTCGTTTTAAATTGATTTCATATTTCTTGCGATAATTTGGATTATGAAAAACTGCATAAACATAAAAAAAAAATTTTTCTTTTGGTGTGTAAATAATTCCCAATTTGTCGGCGGCTTTCGGATTATAAGATCTGTAAAAATTTTCGTAAATTATTTTTAAAAATTTTTGTTTCTCGTAATTTGAAGAAATATTAATCGCTTTTCTCTTTATTACCACATAATAATTTTGTAATTTTGATAAAATATTTCTTCTTTTTTGTGCAAAAAAGAATGTATTAACAACTTTTTGCAATTCCTTTGCAATATTATTTTCTCTGTGGAAATAGCTTTCATAAAAAATAGACGCAAAAATTTCGTCAGTTAAAATGTGTTGAATTATCATTTCCTGAATGGCAAAAAATGAAATATCCAGATTAATATTTTTCTTGCAAATTTCTAAAAAATAATTCCTTTTTTCAATAAATTTTTTATTGTTTTTTGCAGAATTTTCTATCATTCTCCTAAGAACCAAAATTATATCAGGAACATTTTTTTTAAAATCTTCTATGGCTTTTTGGAATTCTCTAAATTCAGGAATAACAAAATTTACAAATTGTAAAAGAATTTTATCAAGAAAATCGGCATTTTTCATTTTTCCAGAAAGAACTTTTTCCATTTTGATACAAAATAATGTCGATGGTATTTTCAAAAATTATATTAAATTTGGGATAACCGATTTTAAATTTTTTTTCAATTTCCTTTTCAAGGTCGTCGTTTTCATATATATTTCCCCAATGTCTCCAATCAATTTGGTTTTCGTCTCGTATAGTTCTGTATGGTATTTTTCTATTTTTCAAAGATAATTCATCAACTGGATACAAATTTTTGTCCTTAAAATATTTTCTAATAAATTAATAAACGGTCTTTTAATTGAAATTTCATTTCTCGTTCCGCCAAAACGTTGATCTTTTTCAAGATTTTTATAATATTCATTGATTTGTTTTTTAGACATAATTTTTAATTTTTTTGTAAAATTATAAAAAAATCGGCAATTTGAAAAAAAAATTTTTTCCAAAAAAAACATAAAAAATTGGCAAATTTTTTGAAAAAAATTTTTATAAAAAAAAATGCTTTTTTTGAAAAAATTTTTTTTTATAAAAATTATGAAAAATAAATTAAAAGCTTTTGAAAATATAATAAAAATAATGAACGAATTGCGTTCTAAATGTCCTTGGGATAAAAAACAAACTTTTAAAAGTCTTAGGAATTTGACTGTCGAAGAAACTTTTGAATTAAGCCAAGCAATTTTGGACGGCGATATGAAAAATATAAAAGAAGAACTTGGAGATTTATTTCTACATATTATTTTTTACTCTAAAATTGCGTCAGAATTGGGAGAATTTGACATTGCTGATGTAATAAATTCTCTTTGTAAAAAATTGATTTACAGACATCCACATATATATTCTGATGTAAAAGTAGAAAATGAAGAAGATGTAAAAAAAAATTGGGAAGAACTAAAATTAAAAGGAAAAAAAAGTGTTTTGGAAGGTGTTCCGAAAAACTTACCAGCCTTAATAAAAGCAAATAGGATTCAAGAAAAAGCAAGAGCAATAGGTTTCGATTGGGAAAAAAGAGAACAAGTTTGGGCAAAAGTAAAAGAGGAATTAAAAGAATTAGAATATGAAATAGAAAATCAAAATAAAAAAGAAATGGAAGAAGAATTTGGAGATTTATTTTTTTCTATGATAAATGCCGCACGTTTATATGGAATTGACCCAGAAAACGCATTGGAAAAAACAAACAGAAAATTTATTAAAAGATTTAATTTTTTAGAAAAGGAAAGCAATAAAAAAGGAGTTTCTTTAAAAGAAATGTCTCTGGAAGAAATGGATATTATATGGAATAAAGCAAAAAAATTATAATTTTAAATAAATTAATAAAAATTAAAAAATGAAACTTCCTTTAGTTAGTATTATTTCTGTGAATTATAATCAATCTCATGTTACAATTGAGATGTTAGAATCTTTTGAAAAAGTTATTTATCCAAATTATGAAATAATAATTGTTGATAATAATTCTCAAAATGACAATCCTGAAATTATAAAAAAAAAGTTTCCAAAAATTAAATTAATTTTTTCAAAAAAAAATCTTGGTTTTGCTGGCGGTAATAATTTAGGAGTTCAAAAGGCAAAAGGAGAATATATTTTATTTTTAAATAACGATACAGAAGTTCCACATGATTTTTTACAAGCATTGGTAGATGCTTTCTTAGGAAATAAAAAAATTGGTATGGCTTCACCGCGTTTAATTTATTTTCATTCGGAGAATATCATTCAATATGCCGGAGCAAATTCTATAAATATTTACACCGGAAGAGGTAGTAAAATTGGAATAGGAGAAAAAGATATTGGTCAATATAATGAAAATCGTTTTACCGAACTTGGACACGGTGCAGCATTAATGGTGTCAAAAAAAGCAATAAAAAAAGTTGGAATGATGCCAGATATATTTTTCTTATATTACGAAGAACACGACTGGTGTGAAATTTTTAAACGAAATGGATACAAAATTTTATATGTTGGGAAATCTAAAGTTTTTCATAAAGAATCAATGTCCATTGGAAAAAATAGTCCGTTAAAAACATATTATATGACACGAAGCAGAATTTTATTTATGAGAAGAAATGTAAATTTATTAAAATTCTTGAATTTTCTTTTATTTTTTGCTTTTCTTACAATTCCGAAAAAAACTTTAGTTTTTATTTTTCAAAATGAATGGAAATTATTAATTGCTTTTTACAAAGGAATTTTTTGGAACTTCTTTAATTTAGATGTTCATAGAAATCAAAATTTTAAAAAATTATAAGTTTATAAAAAAAATAAAAACCCAAAATTTTAAGATTTTGGGTTTTTTTATTTTTTTATTTTGTGCTTTTTTTATCGATGTCTTTATTTTTTTTAACCCTTGTATAAGTTCGCTTAGTTCTTTCTACTTTTATTGGAAGCTTTACTTTTGTTGGAAGTGAAGAATCAGATGTATTTTTTTTTCTTGGTTTATATTTTCTAGGTCTTCTTCGCTTTGGCTTATCTTCTTCTTTTTTTTCAGATGAAGTTTTTTTCTTAGAAGTAGTTGTTTGCTTTCTTCGAGAAACTATTTTTTTATCTTTACTCGGAGTTCTAACAGACTTTTTCTTAGCAATTGCAGTTTTTTTCTTATCTGCAGTTTTTGATTTTTCAACGGTTTTTTTCTTATCTGCAGTTTTTGATTTTTCAACAGATTTTTTTGTATCTAAAACTTTAGATTTTTCAACAGGCTTTTTCTTATCTGTAGTTTTTGATTTTTCAACAGATTTTTTCGTATCCGAAACTTTCGATTTTTTTACAGAACTTTTTATGTGAAAGATTTCTGTTTTTTCGAAAATAATTTCTGGTTTTTCGATAATTTTTTCCTCAGAAGAAATTTCCGGTTTTTCGATAATTTTTTCCTCAGAAGAAATTTTCGATTTTTCGATAATTTTTTCCTCAGAAGTAATTTCTGGTTTTTCGATAACTTTTTCCTCAGAAGTAATTTCTGGTTTTTCGATAACTTTTTCCTCAGAAGAAATTTCCGGTTTTTCTATAATTTTTTCCTCAGAAGAAATTTCCGGTTTTTCGATAATTTTTTTCTCAGAAGAAATTTCCAGTTTTTCGAT
Source organism: Bacteroidales bacterium (assembly GCA_029938235.1). GTDB lineage: Bacteria > Bacteroidota > Bacteroidia > Bacteroidales > 4572-128 > 4572-128. The sequence continues at coordinate 441 of JAOZVH010000184.1, read as the reverse complement.
AATTTTTTCCTCAGAAGAAATTTTCGATTTTTCGATAATTTTTTCCTCATAAGTAATTTCTGGTTTTTCGATAACTTTTTCCTCAGAAATAATTTCTGGTTTTTCGATAATTTTTTCTTCAGAAGAAATTTCCGGTTTTTCGATAATTTTTTCCTCAGAAATAATTTCCGATTTTTCTATAATTTTTTCCTCAGAAATAATTTCCGGTTTTTCGATAATTTTTTCCTCAGAAATAATTTCCGGTTTTTCGATAATTTTTTCCTCAGAAGAAATTTCCAGTTTTTCGATAACTTTTTCCTCAGAAATAATTTCCGGTTTTTCGATAACTTTTTCCTCAGAAATAATTTCCGGTTTTTCGATAATTTTTTCCTCAGAAATAATTTCCGGTTTTTCGATAATTTTTTCCTCAGAAATAATTTCCGGTTTTTCGATAATTTTTTC
>JAOZVH010000183.1 GCA_029938235.1 Bacteroidales bacterium | reverse complement strand
GATGCAACGAAATCATCGTGGACGATGAATCATAATCTCTTTATTTTTAATAAAAGAATTTTTATATTTCACAAAAAGGTTCCAAGAACCAAAATTTTTTTTTAATTCGAAAATAAAAATTATGAAATTTTGGACGATTTTTGAAAAAATTTTTTTATAAAAATTATGAAATTTTGGACGATTTTTGAAAAAATTTTTTTAATAAAAATTATGAAATTTTGGACGTTTTTTTGAAAAAAATTTTTTTAATAAAAATTATGAAATTTTGGCGTTTTTTTGAAAAAAATTATAATTTAATAAATTGTTTTTTTCCAAAAAAATATATTATAAAATATAATATAATTGTACTAATTACAAATAATAATAATTGATTAACTCCAAATGCAGAGATTAAATTTCCTATAAAAAGTGCTGTTGCTCCGACAGTTAAAGCATAAGGTAATTGAGTTTTTACGTGAGAAATATGATTACAAGAGCTTGCCATAGAACTTAAAATAGTTGTGTCAGAAATTGGTGAACAATGATCTCCAAAAACTGCTCCTGCCAAAACCGTAGAAACTACATTATAAAAAATTTCCAAAGAGTTATTATAATCTAAGCCAAATTCCTGAGAAATATACCAAGTGGGACTTAAAATTAATGGATAAATAATTGCCATAGTTCCCCAGGAAGAACCCGTAGAAAAAGCGACCATTCCAGACAAAATAAATGTGAAAGCTGGCATATAATAAGGAGAAACATTTAATTCTATTAAATTGTTAGAAATGAAATCTGCAGTATGTAAATCCTCTGTTATATATGCTAAACTCCACGCTAAGGATAAAATTAATATGGTAGAAAACATTAATTTAAAACCACCAATTAGACTTTCTATGGTTTCTTTTAAGGACATAATTTTTTGTGAAATGGTCATAAAAATAGAAAGTAAAACTCCCAAAAGTGAAGACCAAATTAATGATTTATAAGAGTCTGAATTTCCAATAATATTAGAAAGTTTTGATAAAAAATTAATATTTTCATTATCCCAAACTTCTTGATTCCAACCTGTATATAATAAACCACATAAAGTTCCAAAAATAATTGTCAAAACAGGAAAAAAAGCATTATACCATTTTTCTGATAAAAATTTTTTTTTATCTATTTTGGCACTTTTTTTTATAGTTTTTAATTTTATCGCTTTTTTTTCTGCTGTGTACATAGGTCCAAAATCTTTTTCTAATAAAATTAACAACAAAATAAAAATCAAAGTTAAAATAGGATAAAAAGAAAATTGTAAAGAATTTATAAAAACGCTGTAAGCACTTTCTTTAATTCCTAAAACATTAATTCCGTCTTGTATATAACTTAATTCTGCACCTATCCATGTTGTAACAAAAGCAATGGAAACCACAGGTGCAGCTGTCGAATCAACTATGTATGCTAATTTTTCCCGAGAAATTTTTAATTTATCTGTAACTGCTCTCATTGTATTTCCAACAACAAGAGTATTTGCATAATCGTCGAAAAAAATCGCTATTCCGAGTAACCAAGTTATTAATTGTCCGGATTTTCTTGTTTTTGCATATTTTGATAAAAAATTTACAACACCTTTCATGCCGCCATTTTTTGTAATAATTCCAACCATTCCACCAATAAGCATAGAAAATATAATAATTGATAAATGACTTTCATTATTCAATGAACGAATAAAATAATTATCAACCACAGAAAATAAACTTTTGAAAAATGCAAAAAATATATTTTCTTGATTATAAAAAAAAATAATAAATGTACCAGACCAAATTCCAAAAAATAAAGCGACAAAAACCTCTTGAAAAATCAAAGCAATTAAAATGGCAAAAAATGGCGGTAAAATGGAAAACCATAAAGGTATAGGAGAAATTTTTTTTTCAATTTTTTGACCATTTATTTCAAAAATAATTTTTTCTTTAGAAAGAAATTTTTTCTTCAAAATAGCCTTTTGATTTTTAATTTCTAAAAAAAATTCATTTTTATTTATTAAAATTGGAAAATCTTTTTTATCAGAGATTTTTTCTTTGAAAAGAAAATGAATTTCTGTTTCTATATTTTCCAATATAATTGGAGAAAATTTTATCTCGACAATTTCTTTTTTCTGAGTAAAACTTTTTATTGAAAAAATTAGAAAAATTATTAATAATATATATTTTTTTTTAGCCATTTTTAATTTTACATTTGTGGTTTTTTTATATGAAAAAACATAAATTATTTTTTAAAAATACATTTCACAATATAAAAATATTTTTTAATAAAAAAATATTTTTATATTTTATGAAAAAAATTATCAATTATTCTTTTCATTTAAGTATTGCTTGGTTGATAATTATTTTTGTTTTAAGTTCTTTTCCAATTCCGAACTTGAATATTCCAGATTTTTGGGACAGAGTAAATGTTGATAAATTAGGACATTCACTTTTTTATTTTATTCTAACATTTTTTTTATTTATATATTTTTTTTCACAAAAAAAAAGCATCTTTTTTAAAAAAAATGCTTTATCAATATCGATGATTATTTCCATTTCTTTTGGTGGAATTATGGAAGTTTTACAAGAATTTATTTTTACTCACCGTTTTGGTGATTTTATAGATTTTTTTGCAAATGCTTTTGGAACTTTTTGTTTATTATTTTTTGTTAAAAAAATAGTGAAAATTAAAAAAAAATTAAAAAAATAATCTTAAATTATTTTCTTAATTTCCCCGTTTTTTCTATTTCTGTCATTTTTGTGTCATAATTTACAAAATATTTACCTTTTTTCATAACTAACATTTCTGCTTTATTTCCATATCCTTTTAAAACTTCATTTCCATATTCGTCGAAAATTTGATAAAAAGTTTTATCTGAGAATAAAACAGATGTTTCTACTTTTGTTAATAACAAATTAACTTCTTTTTTATCTGATTCATATCTAATTTTTTTTGAATATTCTATTTCTTTTGTAAACTTGTCAATTTGTTTTATTCTAAATAAATTTTTTCCATTGTGCAAATAAACTTTCGCAGAATATTGTTTAAAATCTTCGCTTATTTCCGATTTTACTTTGTTAATTTCCACCCATTTTTTCCATCTTCTTTGCTCTATAATAAATTCAGAATTATTAACATTTCCTTTTGCTTTCCATTTTAAAATTTCATTTTTACTGTCGAGTTTTAAATTTTTTATATAAAAAATTTTTTTCTCTATGATATCATCTTCATTAATAATTGTAGGAACACAATCTGATTTATGATTAATTTCTATTTTTAATTGGTCTCCATAATTGAAATCAAACAAAGATAAGTCCATTTCAAAAGCACTTGAATTTATTTCATCATTTATTATTTCTCCATTTAATTTAACTTCATTTATGCAGAAACCACCTTTTTCAGAAAAAGGATTTTGAATATATAAATTTTTTCCTTTATAAACTCCGGATAATTTTAATTCTTCCTGAGAATAAGAAAATTTGAAAATTATTATTAATAATAAAAAAATTGAACATTCTTTTTTCATAATTTTATTTTTATATTAAAAAACAAAAAAAATGCCAACTTTTTATTATTAAAAATAAAAAATTTAAATAGCCGGAATTATGTTTGAAAATTCAAATTCTTTTATTACTTTTCCAAAAGACGCATCAAATTCTCTTTCGCCCCACTGTTCTACATTTAAAATGTATTTTTCATTTTTATCGTAATAATCCCATGAAATAAATTCTTGTGAATTTTCTCTTGGATTTTCAATATTCCTATAATATCCAGTTGATTCTTCTTCTAAATAAAATTCTATTCCTCTGTAATGCAATATTTTCGGAGGTTCATTTGTATTTAAAATATACTCTTTGATATTTTTTTCTTCTATTGAAGAAACAAGAATTTTTTTTGAAATTGTTAATTCCAAATCATCATCTTTTTCTATGTGTAAATATATTATATCATCTTCACATTCCAACTGATATTCATTAGAAAAATTATTCTTTCCCCAATCATATTCAAAAACATTTTTAACTTCCCATGTTTTTAAATCGTAATCTATTAGGAATTTTTTTTGCAAATCTGTTATTTGCAAATTCGTTACATCGTAATGACGTTCTTCATCTTTTTTTTTGAAAAAATCGAAAATACCCATTTTTTTTATTTATAAAAATTTTTCAAATGTAATTTTTTTTTTCAAAAAAACCAAAAATTTCAATATTTTTTATAAAATTATATTTACACTTATATTATTTGGAATGCTATCAAAAAGTTTAATAATATCTTTATTTTTCATTCTGATACAGCCTTTTGAAACTTTTTTTCCAATTGCAAATTCTTCGCTTGTTCCGTGTATATAAACATATCTTTTTTTCGTGTCTATTAATTTATCATTAAAAAAGCCTTTATTTTTTCCAATTTCTAAACCTTCTAAACGTAAAATTCGAGAAGTTATAATATCTTTTTTTTCGCTTAAATTTTTATCAGAATAATTTATTTTTGCAATTTCATTAGTATTTTTTCTTGAAATAAAAATACTTCCAATTTCAGCATTTTTTCCAATTTTTTCGCAAATAATATGTTTTCCAATGGGAGTTTTAAAACTATTTTCTTCATTTCCTTCGCCATATCTCGAAGAAGAAATAGAATAAGTTTTAAAAATTTTATCATTTTTATACAAAAATAATTTTTGCTCAGAAATTTTAACAACAATATTCATATTTAATAATTAGGAATGAGGAATTTTTTAATGAGGAATTAGTAATGAATATTTTTTTTTAATTATTCATTACTAATTCCTCATTAAAAAATCAATAATTAATAATTAAAAAATGTTTATTAAGAAATAATTTTTTTTCCCTTTTTGTACAAGAATATATTTTTCATTTATTAAATTTTCTTTATCTATAAAAATTTTATCGGAGTTTATTTTTTGTTTATTAATTCTTAAACCTCCTCCTTTTATAAATCTACGACTTTCTCCTTTACTTTCGAATATTTTTGTTTTTTCGCTGAGAAAATCAATAATATTAATTTTATTTTCTATATCTATTTTAGAAATTTCAAATTTTGGAACACCACTAAAAACATCGAGAAAAGTTTTTTCATCTATTTTAGATAATGTTTCTGTTGTTCCTTTGTTGTTGAACAAAATATCTGATGCTTCCAAAGCTTTTAAATATTCTTTTTTCGAATGAATCATCGTCGTAAGTTCTTTTGCGAGAATGCTTTGCAACTTTCTTTTATGCGGACTTTTATTATGTTCATTAATCAATATTTCCACTTGTTTTTTTGAAAAAAGAGTGAAAATTTTAATATATTTTTTAACATCTTCATCAGAAACGTTCATCCAGAATTGGTAAAATTGATAAGGTGAAGTCAATTTTGCATCTAACCAGATATTTCCTTTTTCAGTTTTTCCAAATTTTCCTCCGTCAGATTTTTTTATTAAAGGACAAGTAATTCCATAAGATTTTTTACCTAATTTTTTACGAATTAGCTCTGTTCCGGTTGTAATGTTTCCCCATTGGTCAGAACCGCCCATTTGCAATTTACAATTTTTTTCTTGAAAAAGATATATAAAATCGTAAGCTTGAATTAATTGATAAGAAAATTCTGTAAATGAAATCCCATTTTCTAAACGGCTTTTAACAGAATCTTTTGCCATCATGTAATTTACAGAGATATATTTTCCAATATCACGAATAAAATTTAAAAAAGAAAAATTTTTCATCCATTCATAGTTGTTAACTATTTCTGCAGAATTAGATAATTCTTTTTCAAAAGACAAAAATTTTTCCAGTTGTTTTTTTATTTTTTTTTGATTATGTGCTAATGTTTCTTCATCAAGTAATTTTCTTTCTTCAGTTTTTCCTGATGGATCTCCTATCATTCCGGTTGCTCCACCAATTAATGCAATTGGTTTATGACCAGACATTTGAAAATGTTTCAACATCATAATGGAAACAAGATGACCAATGTGTAAAGAATCGGCAGTTGGGTCTATTCCAACATAAGCAGACATAAGACCATTATTTAATTCTTCTTCTATTTCCGGCGTAAAGTCTTGTATCATATTTCGCCATTTCAACTCCTCTATAAAATTCATTTAAAAATATTTAATTAAATTACAAATTTAAAAATAAAAAAAACAAAAAATTATAATTTTTTTCAAAAAAAATTTAAAATTAAAATGTTGTAAATTTTTTCAAAAAAACGTAAATTTTTATAATTAAAAAAAAATCAAAAAAAAGACGAAATTTTTATGATTTGATTTCATCAAAAAAAAAATTTTCTTCAAAATTCGCCCAAAATTTTAACATTTTTTGATTTCAAAATAAAAAAATTTAGTTCTTTAAATTGCCAATTTAAAAACTTTGGCAATTTAAAGAACTACAAAATCGCCCAAAATTTTAATATTTTTTAATTTCAAAAAAAAAATTTTTTCAAAAAATGACAAATATTTTAAGATTTTTTAATTTCAAAAATAAAAAAATTTTTTTTCAAAAATCGCCCAAAATTTTAAAATTTTAAAAAAACAACATTGTTTGATTCGAAAAATTCGCCCAAAATTTTAACATTTTAAAAAAACAACATTGGAGGTTTTTTTTAACCTCCAATGTTTGATTCGAAAAATTCCATATATGCGTCATCGTCCACGCTTGACATACAAACATTTTTATTCTAAATCGTCATTAAAACATTAAAAATCAATGCTTTATAGGACGATGCAACGAAATCAAGCGTGGACGCTTGACGCATATGGGACGGCTGTAGAGACAAGGCATGCCTTGTCTCTACATAAAATTCGCCCAAAATTTTAAAATTTTAAAAAAACAACATTGGAGGTACATATATGCATCAAGCGTCCACGCCATAGCCGTCAGTCTAAGGAATAAATTATTGATTTTAAGAC
>JAOZVH010000026.1 GCA_029938235.1 Bacteroidales bacterium | reverse complement strand
AAAAATGGCGTTTTTTTTTAATTATTTCAAAAAAAAATTTTTTCCCAAAATGGCGATTTTTTTTAATTATTTCAAAAAAAAATTTTTTCCAAAATGGCGATTTTTTTAATTATTTTGAAATAAAAATTTTTTTCCAAAATGACGATTTTTTTTAATTATTTTGAAAAAATTTTTTCTCAAAAAATGGCGTTTTTTTTTAATTATTTCAAAAAAAAATTTTTTCCCAAAATGGCGATTTTTTTTAATTATTTCAAAAAAAAATTTTTTCCAAAATGGCGTTTTTTTTTAATTATTTTGAAATAAAAAATTTTTTCCAAAATGACGATTTTTTTTAATTATTTTGAAAAAAATTTTTTCAAAAAACGTCCAAAATTTTAATGTTTTTTTAAATTAAAAAAATAAAAGAAATTTTTTATTTAATTTTTTTTTAATTGTAAAATATTTTATTTCAAAATAAAAAAATGATTATAGAGAATTGACGAAAATACTGGATTAAAAATAAAAGAAGTTATTTTAAATAACTTTAGGTGTTATAAATTATTAATATAAATAAATTGTTAATAAATAAAAATATAAGTAAATAAATATTACATAAAATGGTATTATCCTTAAAAAGTATTTTTGCATATATTTTAATTATAATAGGATTAGCATTTGTTTTTATTCAACATTTTGAAATTTTATCTGCAATTTGTTTGGGATTAGGTTTTATTCTGGCATACAGAGAACACCAGAAAAACAAACGACGAAGTAACAAACAAAAGCACACAAAAAAACGTTCTGGGGAAATTTATAATGAAGACCAGAACGAAAAACATGGAAATAAAAACAAGAAATATAAAAAAAAATCTAATCCAAATAAAAATAAAAAATATGAATAATAATCATAAATATAAAACAGAAGAGTTTAATGATTTAGTTAATGACTTTATTATGAAAGAAGAATGGGGGATGGCAAAAGAAATATTAGAAAAAGAATTAGACAAAAATCCAGAAGACCATTGGATAATTACACAATTAAGTGAAGTTTTTTATGAAATGCGTAATTATGACAAAGCATTAGAATTATCAACAAAAGCAATTGAATTGGCACCAGAATGTCCATTAACAATGAATGACCATGCTTTACATTTATATATACACGAAAAAGATAAAGAAGCCATTGCCATTTGGGATAAAATGCTAAAAAAAGGAGTTGAAAAAATTGCTTATGCTGAATGTGGAGAAGGATTAAGAAATACAAAGTCAATGCTTAACGATGTAAGAATGCGAATGGGGTTAAGCTATTTTGAAACAGGACAAAAGAGAAAATCTTTATTCTATTTAAACCAGCATTTAAATAATAGACAAAGAGGACTTTACAGCAATTTTACAAAAAGAGAAGTTGAGAAAAAAATTAAAGAAATTGAATTATCACTTAACGATAAGAAGAAAATTGTGTTTCACAGTTTACAATGATTTTTTATATTAATAAATAGATTTAAAATGTTGATTTATAATATTTTAAATGATAATTTGAAAGGTTTTTCATCAAAATGACATTTTTTTTAATTATTTCAAAAAAAAATTTTTTCCCAAAATTACGATTTTTTTTAATTATTTTGAAATAAAAAATTTTTTCTCAAAATTGCGTTTTTTTTTAATTATTTTGAAAATAAAAAATTTTCTCAAAAAATTACGATTTTTTCAAATTATTTTGATATAAAAAATTTTTTCAAAAAAACGACCAAAATTTTTAATTTTATAAAACAAACATTGGAGGTTAAAAAAAAAACCTCCAATGTTAAAAAAAAATTTTTTTCAAAATGACGAATTTTTTTAATTATTTTGAAAAAAATTTTTCCCCAAAATTGCGTTTTTTTTTTAATTATTTTGAAATAAAAAAATTTTTCCCCAAAATGACGTTTTTTTTTAATTATTTTGAAAAAAAATTTTACCAAAAATGGCGAATTTTTTTAATTTTTTCAAATTCAAAAAAAAATGCTTTTTTTAAAAAAATTTTTTTATGAAAAAAAAAACATTTTACAATTTTATAATAATTTTAATATTAATTTTCAATTTTTTTGAATTAAAATCTCAAAATGGTTTACGTTTTTCTCAATATATGTTTAATGAAATTATTGTAAATCCTGCTTACACAGGCACAAAAAATGGTTTATACGCAAATTTGATGTACAGGAAACAATGGACAGAAATAAAAGGTGCACCTATGAGCCGAACTCTGGCTGTTCATACTCCTATAAAAAGAACAAATGCTGCTTTTGGAATGGCATTATTTAATGATGAAATTGGAATTAATAAAGATTTTGGTTTGCTTGTAAATTATGCTTATCGTGTTAATTTTGAAAATTTAATTTTATCTTTGGGTTTACAAGTTCGTTTTATTAATAAAAGTATTGCATGGTCAAGTTTAAATGCGGTAAGAGAAGGAAATGACCCAGCTTTTTCTGAAGAAAATTTAAGTGTATTTTCACCAAATTTTGGTTTAGGTTTATATATGTATAATGAAAAATTTTATTTTGGAGCATCAATTCCACGTTTTATTTCCGGAGAAATTCCTTCTGGAGATGACATGACAGGAGTTGATCCAAAAATTTTTACTTATTATTTAACCGGAGGATTTTTATGGCGAATGTCTGGAAAGATCTTTGTAAAACCAGCATTTTTAACAAAATATACTTATAGAACTCCAGCACAATTTGATTTAAATTTGTATTTTTATTTTGAAAGCAAAAAAGGTACTTTTGCCCTAGGAAGTGGTTTCCATTCTGGAGATTCTTTTATTATGTCTGTTGGTTATCAATTGGATAAAAATTTAGAATTTAGTTATGCTTACGATTTTACGACATCTGAATTATCCGATTTTGCAGGAAAAACTAATGAAATTGTTTTGAGTTATAGGATAGAATTTGTAAAAAAACGAGAGAAAATTATTTCACCAAGATATTTTTAATAAGAAATTAAAAATTATAAATAATTTTGAATTATGAAATTAAAATTATTTTTATATATTTTATTATTTGCATTCTTGAATGCGAATTCTCAGGATTTTAGAAGAAAAAATTTTGCTTTGTTTTCATATAATTTTTATTTGCCTGACGGTTATAATTTCAAAATTTTAGATTCAAAGTTTCAAAATGAAAATACAGTAAAAGGTTTTTCTGTTTTTCATAAAGTTGTAAAACATTATTTATATAAAAAAATAGAAAGTGCATTAAAAGATAATTTAAGAGCAAGAATTTTGAAATTACATATTTTAAAAAACAATATAAAATATGATAATGTTGGTTTTCCTGTTGATAAATTTGAAAATGCTTTAAAATTTACGCAAGTTCCATATTTTTTATCTCTGAATATTGAATTATATTCTGACATAGATTCGGTAGAAATTTTGTATAAAGATATTTATACAATAGATGAAAATCAAGAAGAAGACGATGATTTTCAAGACCCTTATGAAATTTTATATTATGAATATTCTCCTAATGGAATTTTAAATTTACAAATTACAGCAACAATTTACGACAGAAAAAAAAATATTGTTAAAAAAATTTTTGCCGAAGAAAAATCTAAGGGTGTAATAGATTTTAAAAAAAATATTTTATACGGAATTTTAACAAATAAAAAAATGGAAAACGTAAAAAAACCAAAAGATGAAAAAACTTTTTCTATCCTAATAAAAAATACAATCGCTAAGTTTAAATTAGAAATGAGGAATTAGAAATATGATTTTTATATTTTTTTTATAAAAAATTGTTTCTTTTGCAAATTTATTAAATAAATAATTATGTTATCATTTTTATCAAATTTATCTAAATTAGTAAGATTACCAAATTTATTGATAATTGCTTTAGCACAATATCTTTTGCGTTATTGTGTTATACATCCATTAATATCAACTTATACTTTTTCTCATAATGGAATAACTTATCATTTCAAAGGAATACCACAGCTTAGTGATTTAAATTTCTTTTTGCTTGTTATGGCAATGGTTTTATTAACTGCTTCTGGCTATGTAATAAATGACTATTTTGACAGAAAAACCGATGCTTTAAATCGTCCTCCGGAAAAAGTTATTGTTGGCAAATATATTCATAGGAGATTTGCCATACAATTACATTTTATTTTAAATGTAATTTCTGTTTCTCTGGGTTTTTATGTTTCTTATGAAATAGGTTTTTATCAATTGGGTTTTTTATTTTTAATTGAAACAGGAATTTTATGGTATTATTCTACTACTTATAAAAAACAATTTCTCATTGGAAATCTTGTTGTTGCGGTTTTTGCTGGAATGGCACCTTTGATGATAGTTTTATTTGAATTATTTCCTCTTATGATAACTTATAAAGAAACCATGTCAAATTACCAAACAAATTTTAACATTATTCTTTTTTGGGGATTTGGATATTCATTTTTTGCATTTATGACAAATTTGACGAGAGAAATTATAAAGGATATAGAAGATTTCGAAGGCGATAATGCTTATGGAATTAATAGTTTACCAATAGTAATTGGAATAAATGCAAGTAAAACTGTTATTATTTCATTAATTGTAATTACTTTGATTTCAATATTTTATGTTTATCACTTTTTTTTGAAGGACAATATTACTTTAATTTATTTTATAGTTTTTTTTGGTTTAACAAATTTATTTTTGATTTACAAAATTATAAAAGCAAATGATAAAAAAGATTATCATTTTGCAAGTATTTTATCTAAAATAATTATGGTTCTTGGAATTTTATATTCTTTTGTTGTATATTTTAAATTAAGTTAAAAAAATTCTTTTTATAATCAAAAAAAAATTAATTTTGTATTATAAATTAAATAAAAAAATTTTATGAAATCATCTATTGATTTAAAATGGTTAGGAAATATGACTTTTGAAACTGAAGTTAACGGTCATAAATTAGTTCTGGATGTTCCGGAAAAAGTTGGTGGAAATGATAAGGGACCTCGTCCAAAACCTCTAATGTTAGTTGCTCTTGCTGGTTGTACTGCTATGGATGTTGTTTCAATTTTAAAGAAAATGCGAGTAAAATTGGAAAAATTTAATGTGCGTACAGAAGGTGAAATTTCTACAGAGCATCCAAAATCTTTCAAAAACATGAAAATTATTTATGAATTTACAGGGAAAAATCTACCGATAAAAAAATTAGAAAAAGCAATAAATTTATCCAAAGATAAATATTGTGCTGTAAGTGCGAACTTTAAAAAAGCTTTCGAAATTACTCATGAAATTATTATAAAATAATTTTTTTTAATTTTTTTTATGAAAATTTTATATATTATATAAAATAATTTTTCAAATTGTTATATGAGTGAAGAAATTTTAAAAGCATTAATGCAACTATTTGCTATCATTGTCAAACAAGATGGTGGAGTTCAAGAAAATGAAATTGAATATGTTAAAAATTTTCTTGTTCAAGAGCTAAATGATGAATCTGTTTTGGAATATATGGCTCTTTTCAATTCAAAGGCTGCAGTTAAAAAGAAGAAAAAAAAATCTGGTTTAACGTCAGTTATAGATTCTGTTAGAACTCTTTCCATTTGTAAACGAATTAATAAGAAATTAAATCAAAAACAAAAAGTTGTTGCTTTGGTTCGTTTATTTGAATTGATAAATGCTGACCGACAATTTACAGAGCAGCGTATGGCAATTATTAATACTGTTGCAGATGTTTTTAATATTTCTCATGAAGAATTTAAAAATGTAGAAAGTTTTGTTATTTCTGATAGCTTAGAAAAAATAGATAATAAAGATATTTTAATTATAAACGATATAGAAATTGATAATGAAAATTCTAAACATATTTTAACAAAAGAGTTAGATGGAAATATAATTATTTTAAAAGTAAATAGTGTTGATTTATATTTTTTATTATATACTGGAAAAGAAAATATTTTATTAAATGGTTTACCAACAAAAAATAAACGAATTTATTTATTAGCTCCGGGTAGTGCTTTAAAAATTCCAAAAAGTAAACCTATTTATTATAGTGATGTAGTTTCTAACTACATAAAAGACAATAATTTTTCTGAATTATCTTTAAATGTAGAAAATTTAATTTATAGATTTTCTGATGAGTCTATTGGTTTACAAGAAGTGAATTTTTCTGAAAAAAATGGTCATTTAGTTGGAATTATGGGAGCAAGTGGTGCAGGAAAAAGCACGATGCTAAATGTTCTTTCTGGAATTACAAGACCAAGTGATGGAAAAGTTCTAATTAATGGAATAGATTTATATGAAAATACAGAAGAATTAGAAGGAGTAATTGGTTATATTCCTCAGGACGATCTATTGATAGAAGAATTAACAGTCAGTGAAAACTTATATTATTCTGCAAAACAATGTTTCGGTGATAAAAGTGAAGAAGAAATAAATGCTCTTGTAGATAATGTTTTAAAAAGTTTAGAACTTTTTGACAGAAAACATTTAAAAGTTGGGTCGCCGATGAATAAATTAATAAGCGGTGGACAAAGAAAGAGATTAAATATTGCATTAGAATTAATTAGAGAACCATCTATTTTATTTGTTGATGAGCCTACTTCTGGACTTTCATCAAGAGATTCTGAAAATGTAATGGATCTTTTGAGAGTTCTTGTTTTAAAAGGAAAATTAATTTTTACTGTTATACATCAACCGTCATCGGACATTTATAAAATGTTTGACAAAATGATGATTCTGGATACCGGAGGTTATATGATTTATTACGGAAATCCTGTTGAAGCAATAACATATTTTAAAAAAATAGATAAACAAATTAATAATGAAATTGGCGAATGTACAACTTGTGGAAATGTTAATCCAGAGTTAATTTTTAATATTATAGACGCAAAAATTTTAGATGAATTTGGACGATACACATCAAAAAGAAAAATTTTACCAAAAAAATGGAGAGGTCATTTTCAAGAAAAAATTATTCTTGAAAAAGTGGATGACGTACAAGAAAAACCTGTTTCTTCTTTAAAAATTCCAAAATGGTTTCAACAATTTAAAATATTTTTCCAAAGAGATTTTTTTGCAAAATTAAGCAATAAACAGTATTTATTAATTGGACTTTTAGAGGCTCCAATATTATCTTTTATGCTTTCGTTTATTGTTTATTACATAGATAATCCTAATTCAAGTGAATATATTTTTTCTGAGAATGAAAATATTCCACCGTATATTTTTATGAGTGTAATTGTTTCTTTGTTTATTGGTTTGACCATAAGTGCAGAGGAAATTTTTAGAGATAGGAAAATTTTAAAAAGAGAGAAGTTTTTAAATTTAAGTCGGTCTGGTTATTTAATGGCAAAAATCAGTATTTTGTTTTCGTTTTCTGCTGTACAAAGTTTTATGTTTGTTTTACTTGGAAATTATATTTTAGAAATTCAAGGGATGTTTTGGCAATATTGGTTGGTTTTATTTTCTGTTGCTGCTTCGTCTAATTTAATAGGTTTAAATATTTCTGCCTCATTTAATTCTGCTGTAACAATTTATATTTTAATTCCTCTTGCGATGATTCCGCAAATGGTTCTTGGTGGAGCGATGTTTAGTTTTGAGAAATTAAATCGTATGGTTGGAAGTATAGATGGTGTTCCTACCATTGCTGAATTTATGCCGTCAAGATGGGCTTATGAGGCACTTATGGTAAATCAATATAAAAACAATGAATTTGAAAAAAACTTTTTTAAATTAGAAAAAAAAGAAAGTGTTACAGATTTTAAACAATATTATTACATACCTGAATTAATTACACGAATTAATTACTGTACGAAAGTACTAAAAAAGAATAAAAAAATAGACGAAAAATTCCAGAAAAATTTATTACTTCTTTCTAATGAAATTGAAAAGGAAGTTAAAAAAACAAAAAGAGTAAATTTTGAAGAATTATATAGATTAAACCTAGATAGTTTTAATTTAGAAGTCGCAATTAAAACAAAAGATTATTTAGAAAGACTAAAAACATATTACAGGAGAGTTTTTAAAAGTGTTCATAAAAAGAAAGAAAAAATTATTAATCATTTGGTAGAAAGTCAAGAAAATTTATATAAAGAAAAGCAACAAGATTATCATAATGAATCAGTTGAAGACTGGGTTAGAAAAGTTTTTCAAAAGGAAAAAATTATTGAATACGATAATAGATTAATTCAAAGAACTAATCCGATTTATTTGGACCCTGAAATAGATAATTTATTTGATTTTAGAACGCATTTTTTCGCTCCGAGAAAATACTTTTTTGGATATTATTATGATACATTAATTTTTAATGTTGCTATTATTTGGTTAATAACCATTTTGCTTTATATCACTCTTTATTTTGAATATTTAAAGCATATGATAGATAAAATTGAAAAAAATATAGAAATTTTAAAAAGGAAATTTAAAAAATAAAAAATATAAATTTCCAATTTTGCAAAATTTAAAAAATGGTATTTATTTATTAATAAAAGATAAATAAATATCATTTATTACTTTTTCAGCGATTTCTGAAATTTTTTTCCAAATTCCAATTTTATCATTTTCTTTAATCCTATTAAAGAAATCTTCCGTCCACATTTTTATGTGTGCAATTAAAAATTTACAATCTTTTTCTACATCTTGCTTTTCTTCTTTTAATTTCATTAAAAATGCCAGAAACTCAAATTCTACAGAAATATGGTCTCCAATTTCTTTTGAACTTAAAAATAAATTATATTTATAATATAATTTTTGTATTTTTACTGTTGTAACAGACATGAATTGTCCATCTATATAAATGGAAGCATAAGGCGGACAAGTAACTTCTGGTATTGCATTAATAAATAAACGCGTATATTCGCTTTGAATTTCATCAGAATTTTTCTTAAATTTAAAATTAAATTCATTTTTTTCTAAAAAAATTTTTTCTTCAGATGAAAATTCTGGAATTTCTGTTGGATAAAAGAATAACTTAGAAATTAATCTTATTTTGTCTCTCGATATCAAAACTTTTTTTTTTATTTAAAATTTCAAATTAAAAATTTTTTTTTCAAAAAACGACGATTTTTTTCAAAAAAAAATTCAAGATTAAAAAATCGTAAAAATTTGGCGTTTTTTGAAAAAAAAAATTTTTTTAATTATAAAAAATAATAAGAAAATTACTGTTTTTTTTTAATTATAAAAATTAAAATTTTTCCAAAAAACGCTAATTTTTTAATGTTTTTTAAATTATTAAAAAATAAAATTTTCTTAAAAAAACGCCAACTTTTTAATTATTAAAAAAATTTTTTTCAAAAAAACGCCAATTTTTTAATATTTTTTAAATTATTAAAAAATAAAATTTTCTTAAAAAAACGCCAATTTTTTAATTATTAAAAAATTTTTTTTCAAAAAAACGCCAATTTTTTAATATTTTTTAAAATATTTAAAAAAAAATTTTTTCAAAAAACGCCGAAATTTTACGAATTTATAAAAATAAAAAAAAATAAAAAAAACAAGTAATTTTTGTGGTTTGTACTCTGGAATTTTTTTTCAAAAAATTCAAATTTTTATGAATTAAATTCATAAAAAAATTTGTAAAAGAATTTGTAAAAGAATTAATTTTTAATTAAATTTGCAAAAAATTAATTTTTTAAAAAATTTAAAAAAGAATTAATTTTTAATTAAATTTGCAAAAAATTAATTTTTAATTAAATTTGTAAAAAAAATTAATTTTTAATTAAGATTTAAAAAAATGAGAATTTTATTTTTAATATTATTTCTAATTTTTTATTGTAAACAAGATTTTGCTCAGGACAAGATTTTTACAATTCAAGATGCTGTTGTTGGACAATGGAGACAATACTACCCAAAACAAGTTAACGGTTTAAAATGGAAAGGAGCATCAGATTTTTTTACTTATGTAGAAAATAATGAGTTAATTTCGGAAGATGCAAAAACTGGAAAAAAGAAAAAAACGATTTTAAGTCTGGAGAAATTAAATGAAATTTTAAAAGAAAATAAGATAGAATCTATGTCTTATTTTCCTTATTATTCTTACAATTGGCAATCTGAAAATATTATAAAATTTTCTTTACCAAATGGTATTTTTATTTATGATTTAGAAAATAAAAATACCATTGCAAATATTTCTTATGACAAAAAAGGAAAGAACTTTGACTTTTGTGGAGAAAATAATAAAATTGCTTACACCATAGATAATAATTTATTAATGGTTGATGAAAAAAATGAAATCACATCTATAACCTCTGAAAGAGGTGAAAATATTATTTCCGGACAAACAACTGCACGCAGCGAATTTGGAATTGAAAAGGGAATTTTCTGGTCTCCCAAAGGAAATTATATTGCTTTTTATCAAAAGAATGAAAATATGGTCAGCGATTATCCCATCGTAAATGTGGACGAAAGAGTTGCAAAATTAGAAAATATTAAATACCCTATGGCAGGAATGAAAAGCGAAGAAACAAATCTTGGAATTTTTGATTGTAATAAAAAACAATCTTTGTTTTTGTCCGGAAGAGAAGAAAAAGAATCTTATTTAACAAATATCGCATGGACACCAGACGAAAAATTTATTTTGATTGCTGTTTTGAACCGCAAACAAAATCATATGAAATTACAAAAATATAATGTAAAAACTCTAAAAATAGAAAAAACTTTATTCGAAGAAAAAAATGAAAAATATGTTGAACCTATGCATCCGGCGATTTTCTTAGAAACAAAACCAAATCAATTTTTATGGCAAACAAGAAAAGACGGTTATAATCATATTTATTTATACGATTTAGAAGGTAATTTGATAAAACAATTAACAAAAGGAAAATGGGAAGTTACTAATATTTTAGGTTTTGATAAGGAAGAAAAATATTTGTTTTTTCAAGCGACAAAAGAAAGTCCAATAGAAAGACATTTGTATAAATTGGACATGAAAAAAGGAAACATCAAAAAAATTACCATTGAAAAAGGAACACATAAAACACAAATCAGTAAAAGTGGAAAATTTGTTTTAGATACTTATTCAAATACAAAAGTTCCAAATTCTGTAAATATTTTAAATGTAAAAAAATCTAAATTAATTAGAAATATTTTAAAAGCAAAAGACCCATACACAGAGCATAAAATGGGTGAAATGAGCATAGGAACTATAAAAGCAGCAGATGGAAAAACCGATTTATATTACCGTTTGGTAAAACCAGCGGATTTTGATCCGAATAAAAAATACCCAACTATAGTTTATGTTTATGGTGGTCCGCATGCTCAGATGATAAATAATTCTTGGTTAGGAGATATTAGTTTATGGCAATTTTATATGGCTCAGAAAGGCTATATAATGTTTACTCTTGATAATAGAGGCTCTTACAATAGAGGTCTGGAATTTGAAAATGTTATTCACAGACAATTAGGCGTAAATGAAGTTGCAGACCAAATGAAAGGTATAGATTTTTTGAAAACCTTAGAATATGTCGATGAAGAAAAAATCGGTGTTCACGGCTGGAGTTACGGTGGTTTTATGACGACTTCTTTAATGCTTCATTATCCAGAAACTTTCAAAGTTGGTGTGGCAGGCGGTCCTGTTATTGACTGGAAATATTATGAAATTATGTATGGAGAACGT
The DNA here is from genome assembly GCA_029938235.1 of Bacteroidales bacterium. Lineage (GTDB taxonomy): Bacteria > Bacteroidota > Bacteroidia > Bacteroidales > 4572-128 > 4572-128. Next base: position 11,587 of record JAOZVH010000026.1, on the reverse strand, counting down.
TATATGGATACGCCAGATGAAAATCCAGAAGGTTATAAAAAAGCAAACTTGAAAAATTATGTTAAAAATTTAGAAGGTAGATTATTAATCATTCACGGTGCTATAGACCCAACTGTTGTTTGGCAGCATAGTTTGACTTTTGTCAGAGAATGTGTTAAAAATAATGTTCTTCTAGATTATTTTCCATATCCAAGACATGAACATAATGTCAGAGGAATGGACAGAATTCATTTAATGAAAAAAATCACTCAATATTTTGATGATTTTTTAAAATAAAAAATTTTTTATATAAAAAAAAAATACTTCTTTGCAATTTAAATTTTAAATTTTTATGAAAGAATTAATACGATTTATTAGACCGCCAAACAGTTGGAAAACTTCTGTTTCTGTATTGACAGGGGCTATGTTTGGATTAATTGCATATTTATTTGTAATTTCTAAAGCTGATTCATATCTTTCTGACAATCCAGATACTTGCATAAATTGTCATATTATGGCACCTCAGTATGCCACTTGGAATCATAGTGCGCACCGAGAAAAAGCAAGTTGTAATGATTGTCATGTTCCGCATGATAATGTTATAAATAAATATTTTTTCAAGGGAAAAGATGGTTTTGGGCATGCTTCAGCTTTTGTGATGCGAAATGAGCCTCAAGTAATTAAGATAAAGGAGGCAAGTATGAATGTTGTTCAGCAAAATTGCATACGTTGTCATGGAGGATTAATTACAGATTCTAAGCTTATGCACAAAACAAATAAATTTCATAATGAACGTGAAGGAAGAAAATGTTGGGAATGTCATAGGCACACTCCACATGGTAGGGTGAATAGTCTTTCAAGTGTTCATAATGCAAAAGTACCAATTCCGGAATTTGTTGGAGAAATTGTTCCAGAATGGTTAAAAAAAGCAATAAATAAAAAATAATAATTTAAAAAAATTATGAGTAATAATAAAAGTAATAAATTGCATCCCATATTATTTTTTGGGACTATGCTTGTTGTGTTTTTCTTAGGTTGGTTGGCTTCGACTATTATGGAAAGAAAAGCTGAAGCAGTTTTTGCATATACACCACAAGTTGAACACGGTGAAATGGAGCCAAGAAATGAAATTTGGGGAAAAAATTTTCCACGAGAATTTGAAACTTATTATGATACGGAAGATGTAAGTTTTAAAAGTAAGTACAATGGTGGTGCGATGATAGATATGTTGGAAGTTGATCCACGTTTAGTTGTTTTGTGGGCAGGTTATGGTTTTTCTAAAGATTATAATCAAGGAAGAGGACATTATTATGCAATTACCGATATGCGAAATACTTTAAGAACTGGAGCTCCTGTCGATGGAAAAAAAAGTCCTATGCCGAACACTTGCTGGACTTGTAAAAGCCCTGATGTACCAAGAGTTATGAAAGAAAAAGGTGTTGCTGAATTTTATTCGGGTAAATGGCAAGAAAAAGGAAATGAAATAGTTAATATTATTGGTTGTGCTGATTGTCATGATTCTAAAACTATGGAATTAAAAATTACTCGTCCTGCTCTTATTGAAGCATTCGAAAGAATGGGTAAAGATATTACGAAAGCTACTCATCAAGAAATGCGTTCTTTGGTTTGTGCTCAGTGTCATGTTGAATATTATTTTGATAAAAAGAAAGTTCCTGGTTCTGCTTATCTTACTTTTCCTTGGGACAATGGTTTAACTTGTGAAGATGCTGAAAAATATTATGATGATATAAATTTTAAGGATTGGACACACAAATTAAGTAAAGCTCCTATGTTAAAAACTCAACATCCTGGTTATGAAATTTATTTAACTGGTGTTCATGCAAAACGTGGTGTTTCTTGTGCTGATTGTCATATGCCTTATAAAAATGAAGGTGGAATGAAATTTTCAGACCATAAAATACAAAGTCCATTAAATAATGTAGCAAATTCTTGTCAAGTTTGTCACAGAGAAGAAACTCAAAGTCTTATAGAAGATGTTTATGAAAGACAAGATAGAATTATTCATAACAGAGATAGATTAGAAGAACTTTTAGTAAGAGCTCATGTAGAAGCTAAAAAAGCTTGGGAATTAAATGCTACAGAAGAAGAGATGAAAGATATTTTGACTTTAATTCGTCACGCACAATGGAGATGGGATTATGCAGCAGCAAGTCACGGTGGTTCATTCCATTCACCTGTAGAAATTGGACGTATAATTACAACTGGTGTAGATAAAGCTCAGGAAGCAAGATTAAAACTTGCAAGACTTTTTGCAGCAAAAGGTTTTAATGAAGAAGTTGCTTATCCAGATATTGCTACTAAAGCTAAAGCTCAGGAATTTATTGGTTTAGATGCTAAAAAACTAAAAAGCGAAAAACAAAAATTCTTAAAAGAAGTTGTACCAGAATGGTTGAAACAAGCAGAAAATCGTGAAATGAAATACGAAACTAAAAATTTGTAAAAAATTTCCACAAAAAAAATACTCATGATTTATTTGTGGGTATTTTTTTTATTTTAAATTACACCAAATTTTATAATTTTAAACAAAAAATCTTAAAATAAACACTGTATTTTTAAAACACAAACTTTAAATTAAAAAAACTAAAATTTTGGACGATTTTTGAAAAAAATTTTTTAATTTAAAATGAAAATATTGAAATTCTGGACGTTTTTTTTGAAAAAATTTTTCTAATTTCAAAATAAAAAATATTAAAATTTTGGATGTTTTTGAAAAAAAATGTTTTTTTTAATCAAAAAAAACATTGAAATTTTTGACGAATTTGGAAAAAAGTTTTTTCAAAAATGGTGTTTTTTTTTATTATAAAATAATTTTTTTAAAATTTTCTTCAAATTTTTCATTATGATTTTTATTAAAAAAAGGTAATCCAATTAATTTATATTTTGAATTTTCATTTTTCATAATGTTTTTCAAACCATATCTTTCAGTTATTTCTTCTAGGAAATTTTCTTTCCAGTTTTCTTTTGAATATTCAAAAGTATTATTTTTATCAAGAAATTGGTTTCCTTTTGGCTCAATAAATATTTGGTAAAAAATATTATTGTCGTTTATTTTATTCAAAAATAAAATAAAATCCGGTTGAAAACCTCTTGCTTTTTCGAAATCATAAATTTTAAAAACTTCTTCATTTTTCAATAAAAAAATTTTTTCATATTTTTTTTCTAATTTTTTGAAACTTTCTTTTATAAATTCAATTAAATCTTTTTCCTCGCTTGTTCCGACAAAACCGTCTAAAATATACCATTCATTATTTACAATTTCTTCGTATGCATTCTTAGGATTAATAATTTTTGTTTTTGGTTTATCAAAAAAATCTTTGATATTTCCAAAAATAAAATCTGTTCCGATTTTTGGATTGATGTAATTTTTCAATTCATTAGAAATTTTTTCAAGAAATTCCAAAGATATTTGTAAATATTCTTCGTTTGAAAGATTATTTTTATTTTTATTTGAAGTTATTTGTAGTTTAAAATTGCCAAAAAAATTATCTTTTAATAAATCTTTTACAGTTTCAATTTCAAATTCTTTTTTTAAATTTTCAAATTGAAATAAAGAATTTTCCTCTTTTGCTTTCTTGCTTATTGCTTTTAAAAAAATGTGATTTTCAATTTCTTTAAAAAAGATATCAAAATAAAAATATTTATAATTTTTTTTATTTTCAAATTTTTTAGCTTTAGCATTTATGGAACTTTCTCTTATAGAAATACCTCTAATTTTATATTCGAATTCAAATTTTTCTTTTAAGTCATTTAGATCTTTTTTTCTTCTGTCTGGATTATCTACTTTTTTATTATATAAAATTTTAGCGTTCTCAAATATTTCGCTTTTTCTAAAACCCTCTTTTATATCAAATGTTTTTGTAATTTTATTATCTTCAATAAAACCATCTTTAGTTAGTTCTTTTTTTAAGTGGGAAATATATCTTGATTCTTCATCGTAAGTGTGATAATATAATTCCTCCATAATTCTCAATTCATTTTTTAAATCATTATCAAATTTTCTTTTATTTTTTTCTTTGTCTTTGTAAACAAAAGGAAAATATCTTACTCCTCTTCCGATCAATTGTTTTTCTTTTATGGTTACTTCCGGAATTTTTTTTGAAGAATTTCCTCCGGCATTTTGTCCTTTATAAAGTCTGACAATATCAAAAAGATTTAAAACGTCCCAGCCTTCCGTAAGTCTATCTACGGTAAAAATCGCTCTAATATAATTATTTTTATCTTCGAGATTATTTAATAATTTTTCTTGCTCCTCGCTTGTTTTTTCTTTTTTTGTACGATTGTCTTTTGAATTTGTGATAATTACATTTCGCCCTTTAAAATTACTTTTTATAAAATTAGCAATTTCAAAGATTTCTATTTTATTTTTTTTTATAAAATTTAAAATTTCTTTGATTCTGGAAACCCCAAATTCCCAAATTTCAATTTGTTTTTTTTCAAAAATTTTATCAATTTCATCAATAAAATTAAAATCGCTCTTTTGAATATCGCTGGTTAAATCTAAAAATTCTTCAAAATCTTTTTTAGATTCATTAATGGTTTTACTTCTAAAAAGTATTATAGATTTAAAATTTGCAATGTCATTTTTTAATGCAATTTTATGTCTGTACCAATTAAAAAGCAAAGCCTGTAGGATTCTATTTTTTTTATCAAAAGTAGAAGAAATTAAATTTACCTGTTTTGTATATCCTGCACTTAAAAATTTTTTTAAATCGAATTTATAAATAATTTTGTCTATATATTTTTTAATTACATTTTTATTTTCGGGAATTGTCGCTGTAAATTCCAATAAAATATTTTTATTTTCTTTTTGACAATTTTTTTCTAAAATTAATTTTATGACGGTATTTTCCCATCCTTTTTTTTCAATGTCTTTTTTACTTGCATTATTTTTTAATTTTTTAAAAATATTTTTTTGCTCTATTTTTTTACTTTTTGTATTTGCGTTTAAATGATGGGCTTCATCTGCAAGCATCACAATATTTTTTCTTTGCAAATGGTAAAGAGTTGTTTGATTTTCCTTTTCCCGGTGAATATCGTTATAAAGTTTTTGAATACTTGTAAATTTTATTTCTATATTTTTTGGAGATTCAGAAAAAACATCAACTTTTTTTATTTTAACAATTTTATTGTCAAAAATAATCTTTTCTTTGAAAAGATATTTTGTGTGAAAATTATCAATAAAATTATTTTCTGTTTTGTCAATAATATTATTTTGGTTTACAAAAAATATAAAATGCCTGTACCCTTGTTTGTAAAAATATAAAATACAAGCAGCCATCAAAAGAGTTTTTCCCGTTCCAGTTGCCATATTAAACATTAAATGAGTGGGATTTTTCTTCAATTTGAAAATTGGATTTTCATAAAAAAGTAAATTTTCAAAAGCCTCTTTCTGCCAATAAAAAAATTTATATTTTAAATTTTCTGAAATATATTCTGGAATATAAAAAAGTTTCGGATCAAGAAGTTTTGCAGTTTCTTTTTTTAAATTAATAATTTTATAAAGTTCTTCTTTTTTAAACATAATTTTTTTTTAATAAATTTTATTTTTTTTTAACTTTTTTAACTCTTCTATTAATAAAAATATAGATGATGATGGATTTTTATATTTTTTTAATTTTTTTGAATTTTCCATCGCTTTTTCAAAATTATATAAATCATTTTTTTCTTCATCTTTCAATTCACCTTTTTTATAATTTTTCCATATTTTTTTTAATTTTTTCAAACAATTATCTTGATTAATAAAAGAATTTTGCTCTTGAAAATGTAAAATATACCACAATTCAATGGAAGGATTAGAAATTAATAATATTGTTTTTTTTAATCTTTTTAATCTTTCTAAAACAGAAATAACATCACCATCATATAAAAGAAAAATTTTGTCTTTTTCTGGAAGAAAAACATTATTTTTTAATTCTGTATTAATTAGCTTTTGATTAATTTTAGAACCTAATTTTTTATAAAAGATAAAAATTCTTTTGGTTCTAAATAAACTTTTTAAAAAAGAAATATATTTTTTTTCGCTTTCTCCTTCGCAAAAAATATAAAAAATTGGTTTTGTAATTTTTTTTTCAGATTTTTTTCTTCCTCTAGCCATTCTTTTTAGAATTAAATAAATCATAATCTATAAAAGGTACTGCATCAAAACGTCCTTCTAAATAAGCTTTTTCTGCGTCCATATTTTCCTTAAAATCACTAAAATCATAAAGTGAATATAAATCTGAATTACCCTCTTCATTTTTTTCAACAAAATAAATTTGGTCTTTTCTTAGTTTTTTCAAATCTAATAAACTCGTTTGGTGAGTGGAATAAATTAATTGTGAAGCATTACTTTCATGAAAAAATTTAATAATAAAATTGATAATATCAATATGCAAATGAGTTTCTATTTCATCAATAATTAAAATTTTATTGTTTTCAACAATATCTATTAAATTTAAAATAATAAGAAATAATTTTTTTGTACCTTCTGATTCTTCTGTTTCTAAATCAAAAGCAATTTCCGGATTAAATTTGTGATAAGTTTTAATTTCCAAAAGCTCTACTTTTTCTTTGGAGGAATTTGTTTCTGTATTTTTTTGTTTTTTAAAAGTAAAAGTTACACTATCAATTTTTTTCTTTTGATATTTTATATCAATAATATCGCTATCAACAATTTTTAAAATTTTTAAAAATAACTCTTTGTAAGTTTCTATAAGATGCTTTTTATAATTTATATTTAAATTTAAATATCCTAATAAAAATTTATTGTGAAAAAAATTAAAAATTTCTTTAGGAATATTTTTATCCATTTGACTTGCTCGAGAAATATATAAAGTTTTCTTAGATGTATTTTCTGCAACATCGAAAGGTCTTTTTATTGCTTTTGAAAATTTATATATTTCTCTTTTTGTCAGACCATTTTTTTCCTCTCTTGTAAATATCTTTGCTCGACGTTTATTTGGGTAATAAAAAAGACTTTCTTTTGTAATAAATTTTCTATTTAAAGAAAAAGAATATTCATATTCTATGTCATTTGAAATAAAACGAATAAAAAAATTACTGTCTTTATTTTTATATCCATAAAATTTAAATGTTTGAAAATTAAAAATCGTATTTTCATTATGCGAATGAGAAGAAAATATCATACTACAACAAAAATGAATTGATTTAATAATGTTGCTTTTTCCAGAAGCATTTGCTCCATAAATTGCGACAGTTTTTAAAACTTTTTCTTTTTTTCCATTAAAAATATTTTTTTTTAAAAATTCTTGATTTTTTTTTGAAATATTTCCAGCTCTTAAATCTAAAATTATCTCATCTCTAATTGAAAAAAAATTACTTAAACGTATTTCTAAAATCATTTTTTTTTAATTATTTTTCACAAAAAAACGATTTTTTTTTAATTTTTTAATTTTTAATTATAAAAATTCAAATTTAATTTTTTATCGTATACGTTAATTTTTATTAAAAAAAAAATTTTTTTCAAATTCGTGAAAATTTTAATGTTTTATTTAAAAAATTTTTTCAAAAATTCATCCAAAATTTTAATAATTTTTGTATTATTTTCGTGAAAATTTTAATGTTTTATTTAAAAAATTTTTTCAAAAATTCGTCCAAAATTTTAATAATTTTTGTATTATTATTTTGAGTTAATTAAAATATATGAATTAATAATTTTTGTTAAATCCAATTTATTCTTAATGACAAAATCATAATTTTCTTTCTTTATCATTAACATTATAGATTTCATTTCTGTATATTTTCCTTGTTTAATATCTTTTTCAGAAACAGAAGGAATTTCGGAATAATCTATTTTTTCTATTTCATTATCTATTAAATCTATGGGTATTTTAAATCCAAGTTTTGCAAATATTATTGCATCTTTCCAATTAATTTTTTTATTATCAAAAATAATTTTTTTATTTTTTATATTTTCAATAACTTCTTTTGCTTTTTCCCAACTTATTGTTTCCATAAAATTTTTATAATTTTTTTTTATAAATTTTTTCTTCCTTTTTATTAGATCTACGAAAAGAAATAATTCTTATTATAAAAAGACGTAATGTCCAAATTACAGTATGTAAAACATTTAAAACCAAGCCAATTGTTATGAAACGTTTTTCATTATATTTTTTTAATGAATTATTTATTTCAATATCTACTTTATTGTTATCAATAAAAATTTTTTTTGCATCATTAAAATCTACATGATGTTTTTCAATATTTTTTTTATTCTTACTCTTATCCCATTCAAATTCCACAATAAATATTTTATAAAAAAAGCAAATTTAAAATTTTAATTTTAATAAAAAAAAAACGTTTTTTTATTTTTTTCAAAAAACGTGAAAATTTTAATGGTTTATTTAAAAAATTTTTTTTTTCAAATTCGTGAAAATTTTAATGTTTTATTTTAAATTTTTTTTTTCAAAAAACACCGAAATTTTAATTATTTTTCATTATAAAAATTAAAATTTAATTTTTTATTGTATACGTTAATTTTTATTAAAAAAAAATTTTTTCAAAAAACGTGAAAATTTTAATGTTTTTTGAAAAAATTTTTTTTTAATAAAAATTCAATTATTTTGTTTTTTTTAAAATTTGATTTTTATATAAATCATATATTGGAAAAATTAATTCGTAATCATTCCAGTTTAAATTTCCATTAACAATCTTAAAATTTTTAAATTTATTTTCGTCTAAATATTTTTTTGTAATAATGTGCATAGATTTTTTTAGAAAAGGTTTAAAATCTACAGCTTTTTCATCACCATTATTAAAAAATACTCTGATAATAAAATCTCCAATAAAAATAGCTTTTTCTATAAATAAAAAATTTATGCTTTTTTCTTTAATTAAAATTATTTTCATTTTATTTTTTTATTAATTTTTTCAAAATTTACTTTTTTATGATAAACAAAAAAATCTATCCATTTTTTTATAATTTGATTTAAATAATACAGGTTTTTTTAATTAAAAAAAATTTTTTTTTTCAAAACACCCCTTAATGGTTTTCTTCCTTTAATATTTATAATATTAATTTCTTTAATTACTCCATTTTCAATATAAAATTCTGCTTTACTTTCAAATTCTCCTGATTGTGCATGAACATGAATAGGTTCATGTTCGTTTGAATAAAAAAATATAATAATTCCTAAATATTCAAAAATTTTTGGCATAAATATTTTTTAATTAATTAAAAAAACAAAATTATTTAATAAAAAATTACATTTAATGAAATTATTTTTCATTATAAAAACTAAAATTTAATTTTTTATCGTATACGTTAATTTTTATTAAAAAAAACTTTTTTTTCAAATTCGTCCAAAATTTCAATATTTTTTAATTTCAAAATAAAAAAAAATTTTTCAGTTCTTTAAATTTAATAATGTGCGGTGAAAACACCGAACAGGCGCAGAATATAATTTTTTTATTTTAAAAAACTTCTATTTTTTTTAATTTAATTACTTTATATTGTTTTTTTTCCTTTTCTATTACAGCGTTTACAGATATTGTTTTATTATTTTTAAAAGCATCAGAGCAAATTTTAATTTCTTTAGAATTTAATTTAATTGCTATTTTTGATTTTACTTTATTAATTTCTCCAAGTACAACTATTAAATTATCATCACTTTCTACATTTTTAGATCTTAATTCAATAATTTTACCTTGAAAAGTATTTTCAGAAATTTCTTTTATTTTTTCTCTTATTATCTTAGAAAATTCATTTAAATTATTTATTTTTTGCTTATTAAGATTTTTTATAAAAGTATTTCTGCTTTTTTCAATGCTTTTTAAAGAAATTTCAAGATCAGCAAGATCAATACCTGTGTATAAATTTTTCAATTTATTGGCAACATTTACACTGATATACTTTTTATTGGAAAGCAAAAAAGCATCATTTAATTTTAAATCATCAGATGAAATTATTTTCTTATTAAAAAAATAAATAATTTCAATTAAATTATTATTAATTTCATTCGCAGTAATAGATTTTTCAAATAAATTACCATCCTTAATTTTTTCTCTATTTGGTAATTCTATTTTGCTTATTAAGGAACCTTTTTCATTTTTTATGAATTTACAATAATTCAAATATCTTTCTGCTTCTTCCATCTTATGAAAAAAATGTGCCTTTTTTATCACAGAAAAATTTACTACTTCTTCTAATAATTCTTTTAATTTATTAATAAAAATATTAAAAAATAAAATATTTGGTTTTCCATCAATATGATTACTATTTTTTATATTTAAAGATAAAATTTGTTTATCTCCAAATACTATAGATTTTAATTCGTAAAAATTTTCATCGTATATTTCGGCAATAATTTCTAAAATAAAAATCATTACTTCTTTGAAATCTTTTTTTTCAAATTTATTATAGATATGTAATCTATATTTTTCGTCAAAACCTAAATTTTGTGGAGGTATAAAAATATCTCTATTTCTTCTTTCACCACTATGTTTCCAATCTCTGTTTTTTAAAAAATTTGTAATATTTTGGTAAATTATTTTATTTTCCATTTTAATAATTTTTAAAAAGATTATTTAATGCGCGAGAATTAAGAATGTTATTTTTATCAATTTTTATTCTTTTTTTATATGAATTATCTGTCATAATTTCATTATCACTTGGATAATACCAATAAGCACATTTTTTCACTATTAGTTCATTATTATTAATGTTTACCCAATCAATTTTATTATATGGCAAAATAAATAATATTAAAATTAATGGATTATTACTGTCTTTTCTTTCTATTAAATCGTTAAAATTTTTTTTTTCCAAATCGTATTTTATGAAATTTTTTTCATAAGATATTGAATTTTCCGTAGTAGATTTTAACTGAAACTTCAAAAGATTTCCTGTTCCAGAATATCTTTTTCTCAGGTGATTGTAACTATTTTCAATAATATACAAATCCTCGCCGTAATCATTATCAGGTACCGTTACGTTATAACCACAGAAAGCTGCTATTAATTGAATATACCGTAGTGCAATCTTTTCTTTTATATGTTCTTCTGTCATAATTTTTTTGCAAAATTATTAATAATTTTTATATGTTTTTAATTCATTTTCAATTTATTAAATATAATATTTTATTTTATTAAAATTAAAATTTAATTTTTTATTGTATACGTTAATTTTTATTAAAAAAAAATTTTTTTCAAAAAACACCAAAATTTTTAATGTTTTTTCAAAAAAAATTTTTTTCAAAAAACGACCAAAATTTTTAATTTTTTAAAATTATAAAATCTTTAAATTTTGTGAAGGTTTATTTTTTCCATTGTAAAAACTAAAATTTAATTTTTTATCCTCTTCGCTAATTTCAAACATTGAATCATCAATTTCACTCTTGCAAACATACATTTGATTTAAATCAAGCATGGAAATAAAAATATTTTTTTGCCTTTCTAAACTTAATTTTTTAAAATTATCCTCATCAATAACTTTAAAAAACTTTCTTATATTTAAATTATAATCTAAAAAATATCTTTCATTTAATTCTTTAAAAAAAATTTTTAAATGCTCCAAAGACGAACAAGATAAAATATTATCCTCTGCAATTTTATTGTTTTCTTTCAATTCAAAATAAATAAATTCTCCGCC
>JAOZVH010000182.1 GCA_029938235.1 Bacteroidales bacterium | reverse complement strand
AATCAATAATTTATTCCTTAGACTGACGGCTATGGCGTGGACGCTTGAAGCATAATTGTTTTTAATTGAAATTTAAAATATTTGAAATTTTAGCCGAATTTGAAAAAAAAAATTTTAAAATTAAAAAATTTTAAAATTTGGTTGTTTTTTTGAGCCAAAATTTTTTTTTAATAATTTAAAAACATTAAAATTTTGGCGTTTTTTTGAAAAAAACTTTTTCTGAAATGGAAATATTAAATATTTAAGGAGCAATATAAAGTTTTAGACCTCCTAATAAAATATTTCCTGTAAAAGCATAATCATACATATCTTCACTTATTCCATATTGTTTTACAGAGCCACTTATTCTTTTATCTGGCATTAAATCACTTATACGAACTCCAACGCCAATATATGCTTCTGCAATAAAATAAGGTCCAAAATTTTCTTGTAAGGAAAGTAAAAAAGAAAGTGTACCTCTATGTAAATTCAAATTTACATCTTCTTTTTGCAAAGTTATCAAATCATTATTTGAATTTTCGTTCCAAACATTAGCTTCATTTTCCAAATTAAATATTAAGTATTGGTAATTTGCAGCAAGTATAAAAGAAGTTCTGAAGGAATTTTTTGTCTTTCTATAATTAACATGCTTACCAAAATAATAACGGTAAGTAAATTCTACACCAGTACCAAGTAAAGAATTAGGATATTCTTCATAATTATTATCTAATGGGTTATTTAAAGAATAAAATTGCGGCGTAATTCCTATCCAAACATTAGGTTTACTTTTAATTTTTTTTTCAAAAGTAACATGCAAACCTCCGAAAATTAAATGTTGAGGCGAAACACCTATCATATAATTTAACGGTTCGCTATCCGGAACATATTTTATTGTATCCTTTTTATCTTCATCTTCCATAAATTGCGAAAATGCAAAATGATTTATGAAAAAAAATACAAAAAATAAAATTCTTTTGCTTTTTATAAACATAATTTCTTTAAATTAATTTAAATTTTTTTATTTAAACATAAAAAAAAATTTTTTATTATAAATAATATGAAAAATATATATATTTTTATTTCCGTAATATTTTTTATTCTTTCTTGTAAACGATATGAAGATGACCCATATTTTTCTATAATTCCTAAAAAAATTTTAATTAAAAGAAAATGGAGTATGGAATTCATAGAAAATTTAAAAACTGGAAAACGCACATATTTTCCATATACAAAATGGAAAATAGAATTTAAAGATGGTGACAAATACAATTCTGAAGAAACTTTTTTGCAATTAAATGACAGTTTAAGTGATTGGATTATAATTAAAAGAAATGGAAGATGGATTTTTCTTGGAGAGAAAAAATTGCAGTTATCTTATAAAAAAGACGAAACAAATATTTATAAAAAATATGAGATTTCTCGTCTAACAAGAAAAGAACTTTGGATAAAAAATGAGGATACAAAATTTTTTTATAAGTAAAGATTATTACTTTTGCTTTTTTATACAAAAAAATAATTTTATGGAAAAAACTTGGATTTTCAAGAAAAAGCATGAAAATAAATATATTTCTGACTTAAAAAAAAGTTTAAATATTGATGAATTTTTAGCAAATTTATTGTATCAAAGAGGTATAAAAACTTTCGATGAAGCAAAAAATTTTTTTCGTCCAAATTTAAAAGATTTATACTCTCCATTTCTTATGAAAGATATGGATTTAGCTGTAAAGCGCATAGAAAAAGCAATAGAAAACAAAGAAAAAATTTTAATTTATGGAGATTATGATGTGGACGGAACAACTTCTGTAGCTTTAGTTTATTCTTTTTTTAAAGAAATATATGATAATTTAGATTATTATATACCAGACAGATATACAGAAGGTTACGGAATTTCTTATCAAAGTATAGATTTTGCTGTAGAGAATAAATTTTCTCTTGTAATTGCTCTGGACTGTGGAATAAAAGCCATTGAAAAAATAAATTATGCAAATAAAAATAATTTAGATTTTATCATTTGCGATCATCACGAAACTGCTGATATTTTACCCGAAGCGGTGGCAATTTTAGATGCAAAACGTTCGGATTGTAATTATCCTTTTAAAGAATTATCTGGTTGTGGTGTAGGTTTTAAATTAATTCAGGCTTTTTCGGAGAAAAAAAAAATTCCATTTGAAAATTTGATAAAATATTTAGACCTTGTTGTTGTTAGTATTGCATCTGATATAGTAGAAATAATTGATGAAAATCGTATACTTGCATATTTTGGTTTAAAGCAATTAAATGAAAATCCAAGTCTTGGTTTAAAAAAAATTATAAAAATTGCAGGTTTAAAAAATAAGGAGATTAATATTTCTGATATAGTTTTTAGAATAGGACCTCGAATTAATGCTGCCGGAAGAATAGATAAAGGTAAAAAAGCAACAAATTTATTAACAGAAACAAACGAAAAAAAAGCTGAAGAGATATGTAATAAAATTGATAATTTTAATGCTTTTCGTAAAAATCTCGACACAAATATTACAAAAGAAGCTTTACATTTTATAAAAGAAGACCCAGAATTTCATAAAAAAAAAACTACTGTTCTTTATGATGAAAATTGGAATAAGGGAGTGATTGGAATAGTTGCGTCTCGTTTGATAGAAACTCATTATCGTCCGACAGTAATTCTAACAAAGTCAGACGACGAAATAGCAACTGCTTCGGCTCGTTCTGTAGATGGCTTTGATTTATATAGTGCGATGGAAAAATGCAGTGATTTATTTATAGCTTTTGGCGGACATAAATACGCGGCTGGTTTAACTTTGAAAATAAAAAATATTCCTATTTTTAAAGAGCGTTTTGAAAAAATAGTGGCAGAAACAATTACTGAAGAACAACTAAAAGATAAAGTTGAAATTGATATGAAAATTAATTTTGATGATATTACGCCGAAATTTTTTAGAATTTTAAAGCAATTTTCACCTTTTGGACCAGAAAATATGTCTCCGGTTTTTGCTTCTACAAATATTTTTAATTGGGGAGATGCTAAGAATGTTGGAAAGAAAAAAAAACATATAAAATTATATCTCGGACAATTTATTAATAAAAAATTGTCTAATAAATTTTTTAATTCTATAGGTTTTGGAATGGGAAAATATTTATCCCCAATAAAAAAAGATCTATCATTTCATATTTGCTACTCAGTGATTGAAAATAGTTTTCAAGGTAGAAAAAATTTAGAATTGAATTTAAAAGATATTAAAATTATTGACATAGAAAATGAAAAATAAAGCTGTTTTTTTAGATAGAGATGGAGTTATAAATAATGATGTCGGACATTATTATATTTATAAAAAAGAACATTTCAAATTAAACGAAAATGTAATTTTAAATTTAAAAAAAATTCAAGAAAACGGTTTTTTATTAATAATTATTAGCAATCAAGGGGGAATTTCCAAAGGAATTTATGAAAAAAAAGATGTTGAAAAAGTTCATAATTTTTTAAAAAAAATTTTTGAAAAAAATGGCATTTTTTTGAAGGAAATTTATTATTGTCCACATCATAATGACTTTGAAAATTGCATTTGTAGAAAACCAGACAGTCTGTTATTGGAAAAAGCAATTTCTCGTTTTAATATAGATGTTTCAAAATCTTATTTTGTTGGAGATAGTGAAAGAGATATAATTGCAGGAAAAAAAGTTGGTCTGAAGACCATAAAAATAGAAAAAAATAAATTTAAAATCTCTATAATTTAATTTCAAAAAATCTTAAAAAAAACGTCATTTTTTGAAAAAAATTTTTTTTTATAAAAAAAATTTATATTTCATTATGAATGAAAAGATTTTGTGGATTTTAGAAAAAAATAAAAAATTTTTATAATTATAAAAATAGAATTATTAAAGTAATATAAAAATAATTTATGAATATAATTATAAAAATACTGAATATAATAAGTATTATTACTGCAAGTTTATGGATAATTATTTTTAATAATAGATTAACAGTTTTAATGCTAAAAATGGTATTAAAAAATAATTTTTATTTATTTTTATTAAATAATATATTATTAATAATAATAAGTATTTTCATGATTTTTAGGAATAAAAAAAGAAAAAAAATATTTATTATTATATATATTTTATTACTTTTAATCAGTTTGATTCCTCTGTTATACGTTTTTTATTACTTTCAATTATGACGAATTTTTAATAATTAAATTTTCTAAAGCTTTATTTAAGTTTTTTACAGCCATAGGAATATTCCAATTTTTTTTATTTCGTTCTTCTACGAAATTAGAAATACTACGCAATTGTAAACATTTTTGATTTTCCATTTTACAAACAAAAAAGAAAAATGCTCCTTCCATAGTTTCTATTTGTGGAGAAAATTTTTTCTTTATTTTTTTGATATTTTTTAAATTTCCACTTGCTTTATTTACAGTAATTGCTTTTACCTTTTTTAAATTTAAATTTTTAAAAAAATTATTTTCATTTATTATTTTTCCATTTTTAAAAGAAAAACTATTTTTATCTATAAATTTCATATCAAATAAAGTGAAAAATTTCTCTTTATTTTCTATTCCTAAATCTGCAAATTCATCTTCAATAACTTCAACAACATCTCCGATTTTCAAATTTTCATCAAAACTTCCGGCAATTCCAACATTTATTATTATGTCATATTTTTTTTTTGTTAAAATTTTTGTTAAAAAATAAGTTGTAAAAATACTTCCTATTCCTGTAATTAAAATTTCTACCGAATTATTATTGTTTTTTTTTAATTCTTTTTTAAAAAAATTAATTTCTAACTCTGTTGCAGAAACGATTAAAATTGTTATATTTTTCAAATAATTTTATTTTTTATGATTTTTTGCTTTATTTGAAATATCTAAAATTTCATCTATGGAAAAAATTTTATCCATATCCAGAAGCATAATAAAATCTTCATCTTTTTTTATAATACCTTTAATAAATTTTGATTTGTTTTTTTTTTCAATTTTCGGAAGTTTTTGAATTTTATTTTTATCTATTTCAAAAACTTCATTCACAGAATCTACTAATGCTCCCAATTCAATTTCTTCGTCATCTACTTCTATGCTAAGAACAATTATGCAAGTTTCTTTTGTTTTTTTTATTTTTTTCATTCCAAATTTTGTTCTTACATCAATTATTGGTAAAACATTACCTCTTAAATTAATTACTCCTGCAATATAATCAGCAGTCTGAGGAATTTTTACTATTTTGCTCAGGGAAATTATACTTAAAACTTTGCTTATATGCGATGCAAAAAATTCATCTCCAAGTTTAAAAGATAAATAAGATCTACTTTCTTTTACAGAATTATTTTCCATTTAATTTTTTTTATCAAAAATAATATTTTTTACTAAATTTTTTACAAAGTTAATAAATAATGAAGAAAAAAAGAAAATTTAGATTTTTATGCACATAAATTTTATTCTTATTATGTTCCAAATTTTTATTTTATAAACCTCTATTTTAATAAAATGGAGGTTTATTTTTGCAAATAAATCAATTGTTTTTTAATTTAATTTTAAAAAATATTGAAATTTTGGATGATTTTTGAAAAAATTTTTTTTAAAACATTTAGTTTTTTTTGAACCTCCAATGTTTATTTTTATAATTTCAAAAAAAATATTAAAATTTTGAACGAATTTAATTTTTTATTGTAATATTTATTATATGTTGAAAAACAGACAATAACTCTCCCAATTCAATTAAATAATATTTTCTTTCGTCAATATAAATAATATCATTTTCCAATTTTAAAAATCTCCATTCATATCCTGTTGTTACACAACCGTATATGGTATCTAATTTTTTTTCATTTTGTTTATTGTAAATTCTTGCACCGAGCATTTGTGCTGCACATTGAGGAATACCAATTTGAATATTATTATTTTTTGCTTCTACAATTTGCATTATTGGATAATTAATCTCAAAACTTTTTGTATCTTTGGAAATAATAAAATCACACTCACCGTTTAAACCTTTTTTAGTGTCAGCTCTAAGATTACTTCCAGAATATAAAGTTATAAAATTTTTATTTTTTTCTTTTAGATAAATAAGAATTGGAAAAATAATTGCTTCTGACTTTGCTTTTTCTGTTTCTATATTAATTATAGAACTTATTTTAAGATAATTTTTTAGCCATTCGTCAATTTCTGTTTCTTTGAATTTTTCAAATAAAGAAATAACACGATTTTTTATTCCAAAATCTTTTTTCAACTTTTTAAAATTATAATCACTATATGCCATATTTTTTTTATAAAAATTTTCAATAAAGTTAAAAAATTTTTCAAACTATATAAATCTAATTTTTTATTTTATTTATCAAATAAATTAATTTAAAAATCGTAATTAAAACATTAAATTCAATATTTTAAAAAATTTTATTAATATACACGAAATAGTCCTTGACGATGAATCATAATAATTATTTCTAATAAAAAAGAAATATTATTTTTCACAAAAAGGTTCTATAACCAAAAAGTTTTTATTTTGAAAATATTAAAATTTTGGACGTTTTTTTCAAAAAAATTTAATTTAAAAATTCATAAAAAATGTCATTTTTTTATATAAAAAAAACATTTTTTTTATAATTTTTTTATTTTTACCAATGAAAGTTTTGTTAATTTTTTAATTTCTAAATTCTTAATTCTTAATTCCAGATTTTTCCATCATTTTTGCAATATTTAACATTTAAATCTATAATTTTTATTTATTTTTTTAATTTTTATTTTTATTTATTTTTTTAATTCTATTATATTCTCTTGTTTTTCATTTGTTTATTTTAAATGGTTTTTCAAATCTGAAAATAAAAAATTAGTATCTATTTTTGTTTTCGCTTGTTTATGAGGTATAAATGTTTTAAAAAATATATGCGTCAAGCGTCCACGCCATAGCCGTATCTAACGACTTAAGTATTTGATTTTAAAACAATTATAATAATTTTTTTTTGATAAAAAAAATAAGATTTTATTTTTTTTTATAAAATTTTATTTTTCGAATGAAAACAAATATCCCTTATGCGTCAAGCGTCCATGCCATAGCCGTCAGTCTAAGGACTTAAATTATTGATTTTAAGACAATTATAATTC
>JAOZVH010000025.1 GCA_029938235.1 Bacteroidales bacterium | reverse complement strand
ATTTTTTTAATTGAAATTTAAAAAATCTTAAAATTTTGGACGAATTTTGAAAAAATTTTTTTTATTTTTAATTTAAAAAATATTAAAATTTTGGACGAATTTTGAAAAAATTTTTTTAATTGAAATTTAAAAAATATTAAAATTTTGGACGAATTTTG
This sequence comes from Bacteroidales bacterium, assembly GCA_029938235.1. Classification (GTDB taxonomy): domain Bacteria; phylum Bacteroidota; class Bacteroidia; order Bacteroidales; family 4572-128; genus 4572-128. The sequence goes on along the minus strand of JAOZVH010000025.1, from coordinate 23,531 downwards.
AAAAAAAATTTTTTTAATTGAAATTTAAAAAATCTTAAAATTTTGGACGAATTTTGAAAAAAAATTTTTTTAATTGAAATTTAAAAAATATTAAAATTTTGGACGAATTTTGAAAAAAATTTTTTTAATTGAAATTTAAAAAATCTTAAAATTTTGGGCATTTTTTGAAAAAATTTTTTTAATTGAAATTAAAAAACATTAAAATTTTGGACGAATTTTGAAAAAAATTTTTTAACATTGGTATTCTTTTTAACCTAATGTTTGTTTTATGATTTTTGTAAAAACATTAAAATTTTGGACGAATTTTGAAAAAAATTTTTTGATTTTTAAATTGGAGGTTTTTTTCAAACCTCAAATGTTTGGTTAGAATGTTGTTTTTCGAAAAATTTGATTTTTAACATTGGTGTTAAAAAAAAACACCAATTTGTTTTTTTCAAAAAAAAAAGTTGTAAAATAATTTTTACAACTTTTTTATTTTTAAAATTTATAATTTATTTTTTTACAAAAACTTTTTCAGTATAAACTTTTTCGTCAGTAGTAACTTTAACAAGATAATTTCCGCTTGCAAAATTGTCTAAGGAAATAGTTTCAAATTTGCTTTCTTCAAAAATATTAGTAGTAATTTCTTTACCATACATATCATAAATAACAACTTTTGTGTTATTAGAAATAAGTCCTTTTATATAAAGCTTATTTTCATAAGAATAAATATTTAACTTATTTTCGTTTACAATATCATCTATGCTAACATTTGGATTTGCAAAATGTAAAACAAATCTATCTGCTCCGTCAGTAGCTTCACTGTGGAAAGTATAAATTAAATCATTTTGTAAATTTATAAATTCATTTGTAACTTTATCTTCTAAGAATAATTCTTGGTTAGAATTAAAAGCTTCAAAAACATTAGTAGAAATCGTATAATCTCCTTCAATACCAACTTTAAATCCAACATTAACAGCAAGATTTTCAGTCATAGGATTTGAATAAGTATTAATTACTAATTCATTTTCACCAATTACAGTATAAATATGAGGAACTTCTTCATTTTCAGTAAAGAAAATATCAGAATCATAAACATCATAATCATCACTTGCTTGTTCTTGGAAATTTATAATAGCTTCTTGAGAATAATCATTTCCAGAAACAATTAATCTTAAAGTATTATTTTCACTATCTAATTTCTTAAAGAATGAAGCTGAATTTATAACTTTTGATGCATTAGTAAATTCAATACTTCCTGTGTATGTTGCAGAAATTTCTTGCGATGCTCCACCATCAACTCTACATTGTACTAAAAACCCTTGCATTTTAGGAATATATTGAGTTGCTCCATTAGTACCTTCATCAGTATTAGCATTATAAGTAGCAATAACACCATTTGATTTCATATAATATACAGTTGTATTTTTAACACCATTTAATGTTAAAGAAGCAATATCAACAGCACAAGGATAAGGATTTCCAACTAAATTCCAACCCCAACCTGTTGCCGAATTTGAAATGGTTTGGGTTATATTTCCTTCTCTAAAATTAGATGTAGTAGAAAAATTCATAGTTTCAGTATTTGCATACTTAACCCCATAAGCATAATTAGTATTCAAATTATAAGATGGGCTATTAATATTATTCCAATGAGTTCCAGCTCCAGCATTTGCATTTTCATCATACCATTTAAAAAATGTTTCTGTACTATGAGGTAATATGTCATTAACAGTTAAACCAGCAACAGGAAAAGAAACAAAATGATAATATCCACCTGTTAAAGATCTTTCTATAGTTGCATTATTGTACATATAATTCTCATCAGACATATCTTTAAAGTTACCTGCATCTTTTAAAGTTAATGTACCATCAGATATTATATCTCCACCACTTTGTATTGTTAAATTACCATAAATAGTCAAATCTGCAGTTTCTGCGCTAGTTACTGAAGATATTGTAATATTTGCACCAGTTGGAATTTCTACATTATTTGCTGATCCTGGTAATACATCACCAACGAAAGAACCAGCAACCCATTCATAAGTACCTACTTTTGCAGTAATAACTCCAGCAGTTGTTACTGGCATTGTATTAGATACAGCACTTTCACCACCATCATTAACAGCTTTCACTCTATAATAGTAAGTTGTATTTCCAGTAAGTCCATCTACTACTTTTGTAAGCACACTTCCAACATTTGCGTCATAAACAGTTGAAGAAAAATTACTCAAAGTAGAAACTTGTAAAATATAAGAAATTGCACCAGTTTGTGTATTCCAATTTGCATTAAATTGAGTTCCAGAAATATCAGATGCAGTTGTTGCTGTAGGAGCATCACAAAGAGTACTTGTTGTAATCATATTAGAACTTGAACCCTCTTGAGCTTCTGAATTTACAGCACGCACACGATAATAATAATCAGTAGCAGAACTTAATCCAGTAACTGCTTCAGCATTTGAACTTACTGATTTATTTTGATATCCACTAACAAAAGAAGAAAATCCATTATCTGTTGCAACATCTAATTTATAACTTGCTGCTCCATCTACAGTCTCCCAGTTTGCTGTAAATCCAGAAGTTGTTTGTAAAGTTGCATCTGTTGCTGTAGGTGCTCCTGCTGTAGTTTGTACATTGTTTTGATTACTAGCTATATTTTGGTTATAAACGGTTGAGCTAGTAGTACCATTATAAGAATATACTGTAAAATAATAAGTTGTTCCAGATGTTAAACCTGTTACAGTTGCACTTGTTCCAGTTCCAACAGAAATTGCTTGTTGTCCACTTCCAACATAGTTTGTATTTGCTGTTGCTTCTGTTCCGTTAGTAGGAGCCGTAAAACTATTAGTAGAATTTATATATAAAACACTATTTGTTCCACTACCATTATTCCATGATGTTATATTAATGTCACTTCCAGATATTGTTCCAAAAGTAATCGCACTTGCCTGAGTAGTAGGCGCTTCAAAAGCTGTTGTAAAATCTTTTTGGCTTCCATAGAAAGTTCCTGCTGGATTAGTTACATAAGCTTTGACATAATAAGTTGTACCTGCAGTTAATCCAGTTATAGAACTTGCAAAAGAAGCATTAGTAGAACCGTCAGAAGTTTTACTGTCCGATGTTGTAGGATTTTCTGTTGTACTCCAACAAACACCTTTTGCTGTAATATTTTCTCCTGTAATTGTGTTACCTCCGGAAGAAGCAGTTGTCGAAGCAATATTTGTAATTGTTGTTGTTGTAACACTTGCATTAGCAAAAGTTGTTTCTTCAGTGTTAGGATTATCTGTTGCAGTATTATCAGTATTATATTTTCTTGCAGTACCGTCTCCATTATATTCAAATACTTGGAAAGTGTAAGTTGTACCTGCTGTTAAACCTGTAATATTTACTGTTGTACCTGTTCCTTCATAAACAACCTGCTGAGTTGAATTATTCCAACTTGCATCAGATGTTGGGTCTGTTCCGTTTGATGGGTTAGTAATATCACCTTCATTCATCATAACAATACATCCGTCTCCATCTCCTCTTGTCCAAGATACAGTAGAAGTAGTTTGAACTGTGCCTGTAAAAATAATAGTATTTGCCTGAGTTGTAGGTGTTTCTTGTTCAGTTGTAAAATTTACATTCTCACCATAAACTGTTCCTGAAGGATTAGTTGCATAGGCTCTTACATTATAACTTGTTCCGGCTGTTAGTCCAGACATAGTACTTGAAAAAGAAGCATCTCCTGAACCATCAGAAGTTTTACTATTTGCTGTTGTAGGATTTTCTGCTGTATTCCAACATATTCCTTTTGCAGTAATATTATCACCAGTTAAACCACTACCTCCAGAAGTTGCAGTAGTTGCAGCAACATTACTTATAGTTGTAGTGTTAATCGTTGCAGCAGCATAAGTAGTTTTTTTAGTATTTGGATTACTTGCCGCTGTATTTGCATTGTACATTCTTGCACTACTATTTCCGTTATATTCAAATACTTGGAAAGTGTAAGTTGTACCTGCTACTAAACCTGTAATATTTACAGTATTAGCATCTCCTTCATAAATAACTTGTTGAGTTGAATTATTCCAACTTGCATCAGCTGTTGGGTCTGTTCCATTTGCTGGAGCCGAAATAGATCCTTCATTCATAATTACAATAGCACCACTTCCATTACCACTAGACCAAGAAACTGTTAAAGTTGTTTCTTCTATATTAGAAAATGTAACTGTATGTGCTTGTGTAGAAGGTGTTTCTTGCTCAGTTGTAAAACTTACATTCTCACCATAAACTGTTCCTGAAGGATTAGTTGCATAGGCTCTTACATTATAACTTGTTCCGGCTGTTAGTCCAGACATAGTACTTGAAAAAGAAGCATCTCCTGAACCATCAGAAGTTTTACTATTTGCTGTTGTAGGATTTTCTGCTGTATTCCAACATATTCCTTTTGCAGTAATATTATCACCAGTTAAACCACTACCTCCAGAAGTTGCAGTAGTTGCAGCAACATTGCTTATAGTTGTAGTGTTAATCGTTGCAGCAGCATAAGTAGTTGCACCTGATTTTGGATTATTAGTTGCTGGATTTACATTATATTTTCTTCCTGTACTTGTTCCATTATATTCAAAAACTTGTACTGTATAATCTGTACCTGCTGTCAAATTTGTAATATTAACGGTTGTTGAGTTACCATCATAAACTACTTGTTGTCCGCCAGAACCTGCCCAAGCTGTATTTACTGTAGGTACAAAACCATCACCTGGTGTAGAAATAGTACCTTCATTAATAACAACTATACAATTAGATCCACTTCCACGCTGCCAAATAATAGTTTCTGATGTAGTTGTAATAGCTGAAAAAGTTATTGTATGTGCTTGCGTAGTTGGTGCAGCTGCAGCTGTTATTAATGATTCTTCAGTAGAATTTGCACTTTCTCCTGCACTATTTTCTGCACGAACACGATAATAATAAGTTGTTCCTGCTGTTAAACCAGAAACAATTTTTGATGTTCCAACAACTAATAAATCATCATAACCTGAAACAATATTAGCATCAAATGTTCCAGATGTTCCTATAGAAACATCTAAATTATAATCAGTAACGCCAGAAACAGCATTCCAATTTGCAGCAAAACTTGTTGCTTCTATACTTGTTGCATCTGCTATACTTGGTATTGAAGGTACTGCTTCTACTCCTGTACCACTTACAACAAAAGCGTAAGGATTTTCATCAGAATCATTATTTGATATTTCTATGGTACTTGTTACTGTACCCACTGCATTTGGAGTAAATGTAACTTTAAATGTTGAACTTCCATCTTTTGCTATTGGTGAACTTCCAACTTCACTAACTACAAATCTACCATTTGAAGAAGCTGGTGTAGAAAAAGTTAAATTACCATTGTCACTATTTTCTATAGTATAAATTCTGTTATTTGAAGAACCAATACCTGTTTCTTCAAAAATAGTATAGTCAGTTGATGAAGGCATTGCATCATTATTTACAATTGACGTACTATTTCCTTTTACGTTCATTTCCGGAGAAGTTACAGCTGTATAGAACACAGCTGGATTTCTAGCTCCAGAAGAAGTTATAGTTCCATCTGCATTATGTGAATATACTACTCCTCCTTGTATATTTCCAGAAGTAGAACCATCAGCTTTTATCCAAATTTCCTTATCTGTAAAATTTACAGCAGCAGCTGTGTATACTAAATTATCTGTATAAGTTCCAGCTTCGGTTTCACATATTTTAAAACCTGCAGGAGCAGTAATTGTTAATGTTGCTGTCTCAAAAAATGGTGGGCCTCCAGCAGCTGTAGTAAAACTAGATGTTGTTACAAGATACTTAACTGGTGTAGACCAAGATCCAATCTTAAGATATTTAGTACTACTTAATACTCCATTATCATAATCTGTACTTCCATAACCACAATCAGAACATTGGGTTTCTGTAACAGTTTGTGCTTTTATTTCAGAAAAGCTAATTAGCATTATAAATGCTAAGAGAAGAACTATTTTATTGTTCTTAATAAATTTTGTTCTCATAAATTTTTTTTTTTAATATTTTAATAATTTTTTTAATATTTTTAATAATGTAAATAAATAATACGTAGTATAATAAATTTTTGGAATAAAGAAGTTTATTATTTTTCTTTTCAATGAATTAAGATAAATTTCTTTATTATTTCTATAAATTTTAATTACTTTTCCAAAGTAATTTTTTACAGATATAATTTTGTCTTTATCTTTCATTGCGTCTCCTTTGCAAATAAAAAATTTTTTTCCGTTTTTGAAGCCTTTTTTTAAAATTCTGTGTGCAATTAACTTTTCATTTTTAAAAAAACAAATCACATCACCAATTTTTAGTTCTTCTACAGAAACTTTTTTTACGTATGCAATATCACCGTTTCTTAAATAAGGAAACATACTTCCACCTCTCATTTTTATCTTCAAACTACCTTTTTCAATTATTTCAGAAATTAGAATTTTATTTTCTTTATATTCAAAAAATTTCATTTTTTAAAAAAATTTTTTAAAAAATCTACAATATTATTATCTGGGAAAAATCCCATTTGATAAATCGGTATATTTTTTCTAAAATTATTTAAAGTACTTAAAATTTCATTAATTAATTTTCTATGATAACTATGTTGTATGCAAAATGCCATCATTTTACTGATTGCTGTAACTCCAAATAACTCTTTTATTTCGTTATTTTTTCTTTGTTTTAAAAGAAATACTTTATCAAGTTTTACTTTTTTATTTTTTTCTTTATAAAACATAGGAGTACTATACATAAAAATTTCATTATCAATCTCCCTGATAATTAATCTATCGTCATTAATTAATTCAAAACCTTCATTTACAAAAATATTAGAAATGGTTGTTTTTCCAACTCCGGAAACTCCACTAAATAAATATCCTTTTTGATTTTTCCTATCAAATACGGCAGAAGCGTGTATCATAATAGAATTATTCAAAGCGACAAGATAATATAAAATTAATAAAAAAATTGGATATTTAAAAACGTCTATAGTTTTTAAATTTTTTTTTTTATTTATATAAATATCCCAATTTCTCCCATTAAAATCTACACATAAAATTGCATAAGGAAAAATTTCATTCACTTCATCAGAAGTAAAAACAGCAAATTTCTCTTTTTTAATTTTGTGGATAGACCAAAAATGTTTAAAATTATCATTTTTTCTAAAAATATTTAATGAAGCTGGTGCTTTAAAAACTTCTTTTGTCCTTAAAAGTTCAGTAGGAATACCATTATGAACCTTTATTTTGACATCATAATTGTTTGTATCTTTTTGTAAAAAATGAAAATATGAATCTGGAAGAGCCAAAGAAACATTTGTCTCATCTATAAAAGTATGGATTTTAAAATCCGCTACATTTAAAAAAAATTCTTTTCCTATTATCATAATTTCAAATTAAAAAAAAAATTAACAATTTATCCCCAATTTATACCGCCACCATCACCATCATCTGGACCATCTGGTGTTGTATCATCTCCACCACCACTGTCCATTAATAAACAGATATCTTTATCTATTTTTACCTCATCTACAGAAGGTTTGATGTAAGGTATTTTACACTTAAAATCTTTGTTTTTTCTTTTCATATTATATCCTTTCAATTTTATTTATTCAAAAAAAATTTTACAAATTTATTATAATTAAATAAAAAAAATATTTAATTATTTGTTTTTAATTTATTAAAATTCAATTATTAAAAAAAATATTTTTTTTAATACATTTTTTTAAATTTCTTTCTATACCGATTAAAATCTTATAAATTTAAACCTATTAAATTTCTTTTCCAAGACCTATTAAAGCCTGCAGAACTTTTAAACCTCTTTTATTAATATTTTTTTTTGAAATTTCAAAAACTAAATTTCCATCATCTAAAATGTAATTTATTCCAGCTCCTTTTTTCCCAAAACCTACTTTATCTGTTACAATTAAAGTATTTTTTTTAAATTTTTTTAAAACTTTGTAAAACTCTCTACTTTTCGATGGAGCAAGATACAATATATGACAATTTTTAATTTCTTCTAAAGAACTATATTCTGTTACAATAATTTTTTGACTTCCTGCTGTTTTTCGTTTTGCGATGGTTTCTAATCTTTCTGTAACTTTTGAACTTCCTAATATTCCAATAACAAAATCTCCTTTTCTAAATTCTTTTGGCCATTCTATATATTTTGTGAAATTATACAAAAACAATGCTTTAAATCTTTCATTCTGTGCATTTGTAATCGTAAATATTGTCATAAATATTGTTATAAATAGTAAATTTTTCATAAAAATTTTTTTTAAAATATAAAAAAAAAACGTTTTTTTATTCACAAAAAAAATGCCGATAAAATTTTTTTTACAAAAAAAAACGTTTTTTTTTATAAAATGTTGATTTTTTATCAAAAAAATCTTTCAAAAAAAACATAATTTTTTTTAAAAAAATTTTAAATTAATTTTTTTTTATAAAATCGCAAATTAATTATTTTATAATTAAAAATTTTTTTTTATTTTTTTTATTTTTTTTTTTTGATAATGAGTAATTTAGAAGCATTTATATTAGGTTTAATACAAGGTTTAACAGAATTTTTACCTGTTAGTAGTAGTGGACATCTAGAACTTGGGAAATATATTCTTGGAGTTGAAGGAACAAATAATTTACTTTTTACTGTTGTTGTTCATGGAGCAACGGTTTTGAGTACCATTTTTGTTTTTAGAAAAGATATTTGGGAACTCCTTAAATCTTTATTTTCTTTTAAATGGAATGAAGAAACCAAATATATTTCAAAAATTGCGATTTCTATGATTCCAATTGGAATTGTTGGATTATTTTTTAAAGATGAAATAGAAAGTATTTTTGACGGTGAAAATATTATTTTGCTTGTTGGTTTAATGTTGATTCTAACTGCTATTTTACTTGCTTTCACTTTTTATGCAAAAGAAAAAAATAAAAATATATCTTTCAAAGATGCTTTTATTATTGGAATTGCACAGACAATTGCTGTTTTGCCGGGTATTTCTCGTTCAGGTTCAACCATTGCAACTGGTTTACTTTTAGGAAATAAAAAATCAGAAATAGCAAAATTTTCATTTCTAATGGTAATATTCCCAATTATAGGAGCTAATTTAAAAGATTTATTTTCCGGAGATTTAATTAATTCTGGAATAGGTATACAAGCTTTAATAATAGGATTTTTGGCGGCCTTTGTTTCAGGTTTATTTGCATGTAAATTGATGATAAATTTAGTTAAAAAAGGGAAATTAATTTATTTTGCGGCATATTGTTTTTTAGTTGGAACAACTGCAATAATTTTTAATTTTATTTAAAATAAATCAAATATTTTAACATTTTTTATAATAAAAAAATACAAATTTTTTACGAATTTAATAAAAAAAATTTTTTTTCAAATTCGTCCAAAATTTCAATATTTTTTATTTTGAAAATTAAAAAAAAATTTTTTTCAAAAAATGTCAAAATTTTAATGATTTTAAATTATCAAAAAAAATTTTTTTTCAAAATATGATAAATTTTAATGATTTTAAATTATCAAAAAAAATTTTTTTTCGAAATATGATAAATTTTAATGATTTTAAATTATCAAAAAAAAAAAATTTTTTTCGAAATATGATAAATTTTAATGATTTTAAATTATTAAAAAACTTTTTTTTCAAAATATGATAAATTTTAATGATTTTAAATTATTAAAAAAAAAAATTATAAAAATTTGACGTTTTTTTATTAATTTAAAATTCATATTTTTTTTAAAATTAAAAAAAAATATTTTTACAAAAATTTTTATAAAAAAAATGAAGAAAAATAGAAAAAATTTTTTATTTTTTGTTATTTCTTTTTTTGTACTGCTTTCTTGTACAGAAGAAAAAACAAAACGTGAAAATTATGAAAACTTTTTGAAAGAAGAATGTAGATCATTTTCTCATCAAAAGAAAAATAAGGTTTCCCCTTATAAATTGGAAAGTGGAGTTGCTGAAGCAAGTGTGCAAAATTATTTTATGACTTTAGACCCAAATCTAAAAAGAGTTCCGACTGAAAGATTAGCTGATGCGTATAAAGAAGTTAAAAAGAGTTATTCGCGAAAAAGTTCTAATGAAATTTTGCCTTTAGAATGGACAGAAACACAATCAAATATGGCCGGAAGAGTTAGAACAATTATGTTCGACCCAAATGTAGAAAATAAAGTTTGGACAGCAGGAGTTACCGGAGGAATATTTTACAGCGAAGATTTTTTTAGCGACACAAGTTATTGGGTTTCAATTTCTGATAAGTGGGAAAATCTTTCCATTTCTTGTATGACTTACGACCCAAATAATACTCAAAATTTTTATGCAGGTACAGGAGAAGCACAAACAGCAGTTATTATTTATAGAGAATCTTCCGGACGTGGTTCTGGAATTTACAAAACTAATGACGGCGGAACAAATTGGGAAATTATAGAATCTACTCGTGATTTTCATTATGTTACAGATATTGTGGTTAAAAACGAAAATGGAAATAGTGTAATTTATGCTGGTGTTGTATCTGGAATATATAAAGATGTGATTCATCAAAGTTCGCCAAGTGATGGTTTATTTCGTTCTGAAGATGACGGTTTGACATGGACACAAGTTTTGCCAAATATACCCGGAACAGAAAATCCTTATGCTGTTTCTGACATTGAAGTTGGAATCGACGGAAGAATTTATGTTGGAACTTCTGGAAATTTAAATGCTGAAGGAGGAGCAAATATTTTATATTCTGATGATGGAACAGAAGGAACTTGGAATGTTTTTGCGGATTATAAAAATATAATTGAAAGCGACGATATCTACAATGTTCCCGGAAGGGTGATGCTTAGTGCATCTGAATCTAATGAAAATGTAATTTATGCTGTTGTAGGAGCCGGAAGTAATACAGAATTAATGAGTGGTTTCAACACTTTTATAGGGAGATATTTTTTACGCTCTGATGATAAAGGTGAAACTTGGACAGAAAAAACAACACCAATAATAGAAAATGACGATAAAGATTGGGCATATTTATCTTGGCATGCTATGACTATAAAAGTACATCCAGAAAATGAAAATATTGTTTTTATTGGAGGTTTAGATTTATGGCGAACAGATAATGCCGGAGAAAACTGGAATCATATTTCTCTATGGACTGGCTTATACTACGAAACAACATTAGAGCAGTATGTTCATGCGGATCAACATTTTATTGCTTTCAATCCAAATTCTAATGAAGATGTTTTATTTGCTACTGATGGAGGAGTTTTTTATTCCAATAATGCAGTAAATGAAATAGTTACTTTTGAAAGTAAAAACAATAATTTGAATACTTTACAATTTTATACTTGTGATATTTATCCTATAGATACATCAGATCTTTATATGGGTGGTTTGCAAGATAATGGAACATTAATTTTTGACCAGGAAGAACCAATAACAAATTTATCAAAAATTTCTGGTGGAGATGGTGCATATTGTTTTTTTGATAAAAGTGGAGATGAACTTTTAATTACTTCGCTTTATTATAATCAATATTATTATTTAATTTTTAATGTTGCATTCTTAGGAGCAGGAATAGAAAGCGGTTTATTTATAAATCCTGTTGATTATGATTATAAATCTAATACTTTGTATGCAAATGCAACAAGTGCTCAGGGAGAATTAAATAATCAATTATTAAAAATTTCTAATATAACAACAAACGCAAATCAAGTAGCAATAAGTGAATTTATTGAATTAGATACTGATGTAGAAGTTGCTTTTTCTTGTGTGAAATATTCTGAATTTTCTCCGGATAATGATGCAACTTTATTTCTTGGAACTCAGGCTGGACAATTATTTAAAGTTGCTGAAGCAAATACAAATCCACAAGTTTTAGAAATTACAGGTGTAGATTTTCCAACTGCAAATATTTCGAGTATTTCTGTTGGAGGTTCCGAAGATACTTTGCTTGTAACTTTTTCTAATTATGGCGTTACTTCTGTTTTTGCATCTTTTAATGGAGGAAGCTCTTGGACAAGTAAAGAAAGTAATTTACCTGACATGCCTGTCAGATGGTCGCTTTTTTCTAAGGAAAATTCTAAACAAGTTCTTCTGGCAACAGAAATTGGTGTTTGGGAAACTTTCGACATTACAGCAGAAGAAGTTATTTGGGAAATTTCCGGAAATATACCAAATGTAAGAGTTGATATGATGAGAATCAGAGACGGTGATAATAAAGTTATTGTCGCCACTCACGGAAGAGGAACTTTTACAACAAATTTACGTTCAAACATAGATGTTTCAAATGAAAAAATTATTGCTGATAAAAATATTAATGTAAGAATTTATCCAAATCCGACCAAGAATAAAATTTTCGTAGAAATAGAAGAAAATTCAGGAGTTATTTCTATTTTTGATTTGCAAGGGAAAAAAGTTTTTGAAAAAAATATTAATAAATCAAAAAGTGTTTTTTCTTTAGAAGAATTAAAAAGAGGTATTTTTAATATAAAAATTAAAACAAAAGAAAATACTTATAATAAGAAACTTATAAAAAATTAAAAAATTGGCGTTTTTTGAAAAAAATTAATTGAAAATAATAAGTTATTTTCAATTAATTTTATTAATTATAATTTATAAAAAAATTGCTTTTTTTCAAAAAAAATTTTTTTAATTACAATATTAAAAAAATATATCTAAAACTCAAGCTTTAGATATGTTTTTTTATTATATAATATTTTCAACTTCTTTCATAGATAATTTTGTCATATTTGCAATATCTTCATTTGAAATATTTTTATTTTTCATTTGTTTTGCTATTTCCATAGCTTTTTCTTTTTGTCCTTCCTCTCTTCCTTCTTCTCTTCCTATTTTTATCCCAGCTTTTGTCAATTCTCTTTTATTTAATTTTAGAAAACTTTTCTTAAACCTATTTACTCTTTCTAAATAAGATTTTGTATCTTTTATAGATTTTATTTCTTCATCATTAAGAAAATCTTTTTTAAGCTTTTTAATAATTTTGAAAAAAAATTTTTTTTAAAGTTTTTAAAATCCTCTTTTTATTATCTTCTATGAGAGTTTCAGAAGCAAATTTAAACCATTTATAATAGCTTTTACTTTTATTTTTTTTATTCTCAATAATATTTTTTGAAAAATAAAAATTAATTTATTCTCATGGAAAAAATCCAAATTTATAATGTCATTTTCATAAATCTTATAAATTCTTTCTAAGTATTCAAGAACTTTTTTATAATTTTTTTTATCTCTCCAAAGTTCTTTATTTAAAACAAAATGAATATATTTTGTATTATTTTCAATTAAAAAAAAAATTCATAAAAAATTGAATTATATTTAATTTGTTAATTATTTGATATAAATTTTTTAATGATTTAATAAAAATTGGTATATATATTTTAATATGCAATGTCATTTGCATTATTTGTATCAATATGTTTGAAATTTTTTTTTCATTATTGAATTTTCTTTTTTAATTTTTACAAAAAAAAGAAAAAAGAACTTTTTACCATAAAAATTGTTGGATATTAAAATTTTGGGCATTTTTTTGAAAAATTTTTTTATTTTGAAATTAAAAAATATTAAAATTTTGGTCGTTTTTTGAAAAAATTTTTTTTTATTTTTAAATTAAAAAAACATTGAAATTTTGGGCATTTTTTTGAAAAATTTTTTTATTTTGAAATTTAAAAACATTGAAATTTTGGACGAATTTTGAAAAAAAATTTTTTTTATTTTTAAATTAAAAAAACATTAAAATTTTGGGCATTTTTTTGAAAAAATTTTTTAATTTTGAAATTAAAAAATATTAAAATTTTGGTCGTTTTTTTGAAAAAATTTTTTTTATAAAAAAAACCAATCAATTTTTATTGATTGGTTTTGCTCTTTCTCTAGGACTTGAACCTAGGACCCTCTGATTAACAGTCAGATGCTCTAACCAACTGAGCTAAGAAAGAATTTTTTATATTTTCCTTGATTTCTCAAATCAAATATGTTGCAAATGTAATTACATTAATTTAATATGCAAATTTTTTTAAGAAATTTTTTTGAAAAAATTTAAAATTAATTGTAAATCATTGATTTTCAGACATTAAAAATTCCATAAAAAAAACGCCAAAATTTTAAATGGCGTTTTTTTATAAAAAAAATCAAAAATTTTATTTTAAATTCTTCTTAGAAAATATATAACGTAAACTTTGTTGTAAACCAATTTGAGTTTTAATTCTTGTTAGATCAATATTCATCTCCAAAAATAATTTACAAATTTCCTTTTCAAAACCAATAAAAATACATTCAACACCCATTAAATTACTTGCTTGCGAAATTTTTAACAATTCCTTAGAAACAAATTCTTCATTTTTTATTTTCATTTTAGAAATATCGAATATTAAATATTCCGATTTGTTTTCTCGCAAACTTTCTAAAATAAAATTCAGACCATTCTTTTTCCAATTTTCATCCATTTCTAAAATTTGAGGGATAAATAAAACATTTTCCCATATTTTAAAAGAAATAAATTCAATGTTTCGTAAAATTTCATTTTGATCATGATAAAACTTTGTTTCTGATTTCAAAGGAACTTCAATGGAAATGTCATTTTCTTTTTTCAGCTTCTCAATTTCTTTTTCAAATTTCTCATTTAAATTTTCAAGTTCATCAACTTGGTCAGCAACTTCATTTCTTAAACTTTCAATTTCGTCTTCTTTTTCAGAAAACTCCATCTCTAAATTTTCAATTTCATTATCCTTTTCGGAATCAAAAGACTTAAAATTCTCAATCTCTTCATTTTTATCCTCAATTTCATCTCTTAGATTTTCAATTTCTTCATCTTTTTCAAAGAAATCGCCTTGTAAATTTTCAATTTCTTCTTCTTTTTTAGAAAAATTAATTTCCAATTCTTCATTTTCTTTTTTTAAATTTTCAATTTCTCCAACAAATTTCTCATTTAAATTTTCAATTTCATCAACTTGGTCAGCAACTTCGTTTCTTAAACTTTCAATTTCATCTTCTTTTTCAGAAAACTCCATCTCTAAATTTTCAATTTCATTATCCTTTTCGGAATCAAAAGACTTAAAATTCTCAATCTCTTCATTTTTATCCTCAATTTCATCTCTTAGATTTTCAATTTCTTCATCTTTTTCAAAGAAATCGCCTTGTAAATTTTCAATTTCTTCTTCTTTTTTAGAAAAATCAACTTCTAAATTTTCAATCTCATTATCTTTTTCAGAATAAACAGATTTCAAATTTTTAATTTCTTTTTTCTTTTCAGAAAATTCAATTTCTAATTTTTCCAAAGATGCTTTTTCATCATAAACCTGATTTTTCAAATTTTCTATTTCAATATTCTTTATTGAAATTTCATTTTCGTCAGATTTACTATGTTTTATTTTTATAACTTCTGTGAGTTTTTCCTCTATAACATCATTTTTTGTAACAAGATCTAATTTTTCCTCTTCAAAAAGTTTTAACTCTTTCAAAAGTTCGTTCCTATTATCTGATACACTTTCAATTTTTGTTTTTTGCTCATCATTTTCTTCTTTTAATTCCTCAAACTCATACAAATAAAAATTTTGCACGCCTTTTAACATTCTATTAAAATAAATATTAATTCGTCCAATTTCATCATTTTTAAGATGCAAAAAATTAGTATAAACTAAATCTTTTATATTATTATTATTTAAATGATCTTGCATTTTTTCAGATTGCTCTTTTGTTTTATTCAAAGGATTGAAAATATTAAATCTTATAAATAAGAATAAAATTATTAACAAAATGAACATTCCTATCAAACTTGCAAAAATTATTATATCTATAATATCTAAAAATGCTTTCTCGGAACTTTTAGACTCAGGAATTACAATTCCAAGTTTCCAATAATTTTTTAAATTTAAAATATGAACCTTAGATTTCTCTTTATGAAAAAAATCATTTTCAATATCAAAACTTTTATTCAAATTATTTTTTTCTATGGGATTAGAAATAATAGCAGAAAAAAATTCGCTTTCTTTTTTTGAAATTTTAGAACTTGAACTCTCAATTTCTTTATGTAAATCAACTTTAAAGTCTGGCATTTTTTTCGCATATCTAAAAATTTCAGAATTTAATTTCTCTAACTCGTCAGAAATTTTGGAGAAAGAATCTTCTTTTTTGGAAAATTCAAATGCAGAAATGAAATTTTCACTATTTTTTTCTTTAATTAAATCTAACTTAGGAAAAGATACAAATTTATTATATTGGTCAGTTATAAAAATATAAGCGCCAGTTTTTTCTTTCAGTTTTTCCGTTAATTCTTGGATTTTTTTCAAATTATAATCAACAGTAACTGCTCCTTTATATTTTTCATCTTCGAAAATTGGCATACTCAGAGTTACCATCGCTTGAAAAGATGTTGGTTCAACATAAACGTTTCCCCAAATACAACGGTCTTTTGGTAAAAACTTCGTAATAGAATACCATTCTTCTTTAAAATAATCAAATTCTGGTGAATTATAATTTTCGGAAAATTCAAATTTTTTATTAATATTTTTTTCCCAGAAAAAACTCATTTTCTCTTTTTCTTCACTGAAAGCAAAAGCTTCAGTAAAAATTCCAACTCCAACAATATTTTCATTTCTGGAAAAATCTACAATTTTTGGAAGCTTATTGATAAATACTGCTTCATCTTTCTGCAAGTTTTCTGCAGTTCTTCCGAGAATTTTTGTAAAATTATTTACTTTCTCTAATTCATTTTCCAATTCATTCAAAATATTTTCAGAAAATAATGAACTTTCTTTTTCAAAATTATCTTGAAAAAATTCATCATATTTGAAATAAGAAAAAGATGCAACAGCAATTAAAAAATGAGAAACTAAAAATAGAATAAATAAATTAGTCCTAAACTGTAAAGTTTTAAACCAAGAAATTTTTATTTTATTATCTTTCATAAACAGGTTTTAAATTTTTAACGAATTAAAAAAAAATTTTTCAAAAAAAACAAATTTTTAATGATTAAAAAAAAAAATTTTTTGAAAAATTTAAAATTTTAATAATAAAAAAAAAAAATTGAAACCTAATTATAAAAATTCCACAAAACTCCAACTCTAAAAGAGCTTTCATTTAATGGATAATTAATTACAGAAAATTTATTTTTTTCTAAAAAAGAAAGAATATTAATATATTTTAAAAAAATAGAAGCTCTTTTTATTTGAAAATCTGCAAAAATATTTAACTCTGGATAATAAGAACTTTTTTCTTCATATTTCAAATAAAATTGAGAAATTGCTGGTGAATATTTCGGAAGATAATAAGATGTATTAAAACGGATATCAAAACCAAAACGAGTTTTTAAAACATTTTTAAAAAAGATATTTTCGTAGAAAAAACTATGATAAGAAACAAATTTTGGAATATTTAAAACTTCATTATTTGTTGCATGTTGAAAATGAATTTTATTAAAAAATCTAAAATTATAAATAAAAAAATTTTTTTCTAAAAATGCCTCAAAAATTAAAAATTTTTCTTGGAACTGTTCTGGATGAGCCACAGAATCTAAATAAATATGATTTTCAAGCATTGAGATATTTGAACCAATTTTGAAATGATTTTTTACATTTTTATATGTAAAATTTAAAAAAAAATTTTTTTGTTTTTTAAAATTGTTTTTCCACCAGAAATGATTAGAAATATAATATTTATAAAAATAAATTGCTTCTTTTTTTTCATAAAAAAAATCTAAAATGAACAAATTATTTTTATTTATTTGTCTTTTCAATTTTAAATTGAAATCAAAATCATTTTTATTGTAACCGTCAAAAAAATATTTTCCTTTTATTTTAAAAAAATTACTGTCAATTATTTCGCTTTCAAAAATTAAACTAGCATAAAAATTATAAAATTTATTGTAAGATTTAAAATCTTCTTCAGAATTATAATACAAATTTGTAAAATAATTATGTCCTAAAAAAATTTTTTTTGTAAAATTTGGCGTTTTTTTTAAAGGTTTTTTTTTCGCAAACTCATAACCAAAATTATTAGTAATTGAATAAAAAAGTGTTGAATCATAATTCACACCGTCATCAGAATATTCGTCATTAAAAAATAAAAAATTATATTTATAAAACTCATTTCCTTCTATTTTATCCTTATAAGATTTATGTGATTTTTCTATATTAAAATTATGAAAAATTTTTCCTTTTGGAATGTAAATTAAATTTTTTGTGCTGTCATTAATAACAATTGTATCTTCTTTTTCAATCAAAAAAGACTGAGATAAAAATAAAGATTTATTATTTAAAATTGTAAAAGCATCTTCTAAGTAAGAAGTAATTACATCATCTCCGTCCATTTTTCCTCCGCTTTCTTCCAATTTATATTTGTTCAAAAAAGTGTTAAAATGAATTTCATAATTTTTTTTTAAAAATGATGAAAAAAAAGCAATGGAAAAATTTTGAGTTTTTTGATTAAAATATAAACCCTCAGAAGCAATAAAATTTGATTTTAAACCAACATTCCAATATTTATTTATGTTTTGAGTGTGAATTATATCTAAAAGTTGCTCGCTTCTATTTTTTGTTCCATTTGATGTATAAATAAATTTTGTAAAAGGTTTATTTGTGTGAAAATAAGAAAAATCCTCATTCTTATAAAAATAATTTAAAAAATTGTCATAAAATGGAAAAAATTTTTTTTTCTTATTTTCAGAGAAAATTTTAGAAAAATACGCTTGTCCAAGATTTCCAAGAAAATTTTTCCCCAAAATACTATTTTTATAAATTGGATTATAAATATGAAAATTATTAAAAGAAGTGTCAATTTTAATATTTATAATGTCAGAATAAAAATTTTCTAATTGCCAAGAATGGATATTAATTTTTAAACTATCTTTTTTTATTCCATAAGAAAAAGATAATTTTAAAATTAACAAAATAATTATACAAATTTTTATATTAAATTTTTTCATAATTTCCCCATAATTTTTTTATTAAAAAAATTGATTTTTCATTAAAAAAAAATTTTTTCTAAAAAACGTTATTTTTTTTAATTTTGAAATTTTTAATTTTAAAAAATATATTTTGGATATAAATATTTTAAAAGGAATTTACGAAAATCATCAAAATACAAAAGAAATTTTAAAAAAAATTATTTCTAAAGATAAAGAATATTTACATTTAAAAGCTCTTTCCGAATCTTCTATTTCTTTGTTTCTTGCATTTTTTTTTGAAAAAACAAAAAAAAATAATTTAATAATTTTAAGTGGAAAAGAAGAAGCTGCTTATTTTTATAATGATATTGTAAATATTATTGGAGATAAGAATATTTTATTTTTTCCGTCTTCTTACAAACATTCCATAAAAAGAGGTTTAAGTGATAAAATTGAAAATGAAAATCTTATTCTAAGGACAGAAGTTTTAAATTCTTTTGTAAAAAAAGATAAAAAATCTATAATTATAAGTTATCCCGCAAGTTTGATAGAAAAGGTTATTTCTGTTAAAGAATTGAAAAACAATATTTTACAATTAAAAACTAATGAAAATTTAGGTTTAGAATTTGTTGAAGAAATTTTAATAGAATATAAATTTGAAAAAGTTGATTTTGTTTATAAAGCTGGACAATATTCAAGAAGGGGAAATTTAATTGATATTTTTTCTTTTTCAAATGATTATCCATATAGGATAAATTTTATTGGAGATAAAATTGAAAATATAAAAATTTTCGACACAAAAACTCAGCTATCAAAATCTCAATTAAATGAAATTGCGATAATTCCAAATGTAAAAAATATGGAAAATCAAATTTCTTTTTTTGAATTTATTCCAAAAGAAACAATTTTATGGACAAAAGATCTAAAATCTAATTATAAAAAAATAGATGAAATTTATAAAAATACACTGGAAAAATCAAAAAATATTTTGCAAAAAAATTTATTAGAAAAAAATATTTTTTTTGAAAATTTAAAAAAGTTTAAAAAAATCATTGAATTTGGAGAAAAAAATTTTTTTTCAGAGAGTGAACTTTTCAATTTTAATATTTCAAAACAAAAAAAATTCAATAAGAATTTTGAGATTTTTAAAGAGGAAATGTTTAAAAAAACAGAGGAAAATTATACAAATATTATTTTATCAAATAACGAAAAACAAATTGAAAGAATTAATAAAATTTTAGAAAAAGACAAAGATTTAATAAAATTTAAAATTATAAAAACAATTTTGCATGGAGGTTTTATTGATAATGATTTAAAAATTTCTCTTTTCACAGACCATCAAATTTTCGACCGTTATCATAAGTTTGAGTTAAAAAATAATCAGCAAATTGAAAATAAACAAAATTTATCTTTAAAAGAGATAAATAATTTAAATTCAGGAGATTACGTTGTTCATATTGATTATGGAGTTGCAAGGTTTTCTGGTTTAGAAACTCAAATTCTAAATGGGAAAAAACAAGAAAGTATTAGGTTAGTTTATAAGAATAATGACATTTTATTAGTTAGCATACATTCTTTGCATAAAATTTCAAAATATAAAAGTAAAGATAGTATTCCTCCGAAAATTCACAAATTAGGTTCAAAAACTTGGAAAAATTTAAAAACAAAAACTAAGAAAAAAATAAAAGATATTGCAAAAAAATTAATAAATCTTTATGCAAAACGTCAAGAGGAAAAAGGCTATTCCTTTTCAAAAGATACTTATTTGTCAAAATTTTTAGAAGCGTCTTTTATTTACGAGGATACTCCGGACCAATTAAAAACAACCATTGCCGTAAAAAATGATATGGAAAAACCTAAAATTATGGACAGGTTAGTTTGTGGAGATGTTGGTTTTGGAAAAACAGAAATTGCCATTCGCGCTGCTTTTAAAGCTGTTGTTGATAATAAACAAGTTGCTTTGCTTGTTCCGACGACAATTTTGGCTTTTCAACATTTTAGAACTTTTACTAAGAGATTGGAAAAATTTCCTTGTAATATTGATTATATTTCTCGTATGCGAAATGCAAAAGAAACGAAAAAGATTTTGCAAAATTTAAAAAATGGAGATATTGATATTTTAATTGGAACGCATAGATTAGTCAGTAAAGATGTGAAATTCAAAGATTTAGGTTTATTAATTATAGACGAAGAACAAAAATTTGGTGTTTCCATAAAAGAAAAATTGAAAGCATTTAAATTAAATGTTGATACTTTGACTTTAACAGCAACACCCATTCCGAGAACTTTGCAATTTTCATTAATTGGAGCAAGAGATTTATCAATAATAAATACTGCACCTCCAAATCGTTATCCGATAATCACCGAACTACATAATTTTGACGAGGAAGTTATCAAAGAAGCAATTAATTATGAAGTTCAAAGAAATGGACAGGTTTTTTTTATAAATAACCGTATAGATAATATTTTTGAGATTCAAAAACTTTTATTTAGAATTTTACCAGATGTAAAAACTGTTGTCGCACACGGTAGATTAGACGGTAAAATTATGGAAAAAGTTATGTTGGATTTTATAAATGAAGATTATGATATTTTGATTGCAACCAGCATAATTGAAAATGGTTTAGACATTCCAAATGCAAATACGATAATTATAAATAATGCACAAAATTTTGGTCTCAGCGATTTACACCAATTGCGTGGACGAGTTGGGCGTTCTAATAAAAAAGCCTTTTGTTATCTCATTACACCACCGAAAAAAACAATAAATAAAGAAGCTTTGAGACGATTAAAAGCGATAGAGGAATTTTCTGAACTTGGAAGTGGTTTTAATATTTCTTTGCAAGATATGGATATTAGAGGAGCAGGAAATATACTCGGCGGTGAGCAAAGTGGATTTATTTCTGATATGGGTTTTCAAACTTATCAAAGAATTTTAAAAGAGGCAGTTCTTGAACTGAGGGAAAATGAATTTTCTGATTTTTATAAAAAACATAAAAAAGATAATTTGGGAAAAGATATAAAATATGTTAATGATTGTCAAATTGATACTGATTTAGAATTGTTTTTTCCTGAAAATTATATAGAAAGTATTTCTGAAAGAATGCATCTCTACAGAAAGCTTGATAATATGGAAGATGAAAAAAGTTTAAAAATATTTGAAAATCAATTAATTGACCGTTTTGGAAAATTACCAAAACAAAGTAGAGAGTTAATTAATGTTGTTTTTATGCGTTTTTATGCAATAAATTTAGGAATGGAAAAGATCATTATTAAAAATAAAAAAATGGTAATTTATTTAGTTTCCAATAAAAATTCTCCTTTTTATGAAAGTCAAATTTTTCAAAATATTCTCGTATTTTTACAAAAAAACCCTAAAATTTGTCAGATAAAAGAAAAAAAAGATAAAATGTTTATTTCTATAGAAAACGTTAATAATATTGAAAAAGCAATTTTTATTTTAAATAAAATATAAAAAATCATAAAAATGTGCCGTTTTTTTTTGAAGAAACTATAATAGACCTAAAAATTAGGTTTATACGGGTTGAAATTTTTTATTAAAATTGGCAAAATTTTTAAGATTTAATTTTAAAGATATTTAAATTAAATTTTAGTATTATTTCATAATTTTATTATAACTATAGCAGCTATAAACATAATAATTACTAAAAATATTATAAAAAGAAAATAGCCAGTAACTATACTTAAAAAAGTAAGTAAAATTGACCTAATAAGACTGTTCTGAAAAACATTATAAAAGAAATAACATGAATAAGAAATTGTAATAATAGGAAAATAATACATCAATGTTGGTGAAAATATAAGAACTGCAGGAATTAGCAGAGTTGTTATTAACAGAATTTGAACAAACAAAAAACTATTAATAATTAGATGTTCTCCGTAGAAAAGTTTTTTTGATTTGTAAAACCATTTTGTTGCAATACTAACAAAAGGAATAATTAGTATCGGAATAAAGTTCATAATTTTTTTATAAAAATTAAACCATTGGGTTTGAAATTGATATAGCTCTTCATTATTGTTTTGAGATTCCATATAATCAAAATTATTATCAAATACTTTAAACCATAAAACAAGAAAAGTATAAATACCACCAATAACTAATAAATATTTTAACGGATTGAAATATGGCTTAGTTATACCTTTTA
Source organism: Bacteroidales bacterium (assembly GCA_029938235.1). GTDB lineage: Bacteria > Bacteroidota > Bacteroidia > Bacteroidales > 4572-128 > 4572-128. Next base: position 487 of record JAOZVH010000025.1, on the reverse strand, counting down.
AATAATCATTGATAACTTTTTCTGGTTTTATAAACAGTATTTTAATTGTATAAAAAAAACCTTTTTCTATATCTAGTGCGTCCGACAAAAACATTAAAAAACTATTTATTGTAAATCGTTTTTTATATATTTTCTGTCCACAATCACTACAAAAATTATTTATATTGACGGAATTGCAATTTTTACAAATATTTTTTTCTTCCATACTTATCTTCGTATTTTTAATTATTATATGTAAATATTTTTTTCATTTCTAAAATTAATTATTTCATCTTCTATTTAATTATATAAATATAGATTTTATTAAAAAAAATAATTAGAATTTACAAATATAATTTTTTGAAAAAAATTTTTTCAAAAAATCGGCAAAATTTTAATATTTTTATAATTTTAAAAAATTTTTTTTTTCAAAAAATCGGCAAAATTTTAATGTTTTTATAATTTTAAAAAATTTTTTTTTTCAAAAAATCGGCAAAATTTTAATGTT
>JAOZVH010000181.1 GCA_029938235.1 Bacteroidales bacterium | reverse complement strand
ATTTCGATGAACATCATTTTTATAAAATATATCCAAATACATCATATAAAAATCCTATTTTACCATAAAAATTGAGCGGATACTATTTTTATTAAAAAAAATTTTTTGAAAAAAATGCAGAAAATTTACAATTTTTTCAAAAAATTTTTTTTTGAATTAATTTGAGAAAATTTTAATATTTTATATTAAAAAAATCAAAATAAAAAAATATTAATTTTTCAAAATTTTCATAACAATTTCTAATTCGAAACCTCTACTCATAGAAAAATTAATTATTTTTTTTTTTTGTTCTTCTTGATTTTTCTTATAAAGAGTTTTCTTTTTTTTGTAAATTTCTTTTTCAATAATTTTAAAATATTCTTCAGAATTAAAATTTTCTATCGCTTTTAAAATGAAAATTTTAGGGATTTTTTTTTGTTTCAAAGCATTTTTAACTTTTAATTTACCCCATTTATTAAAACGCAATTTATCATTTACAAAAGATTGAGCATAACGTTCTTCGTTAAGAAAATTATGTTCTTTCAAAAAACATATAATTTCTTCAATATCTTTTTCTTCTAATTCGAAAGAAATTAATTTATTTTGAATTTCAGAAATACATTTTTCTCTACCACTACAAAGTTTTGAAACTCTTTTTAATGCAATTTTTTTATCCATAAAATCAATAATAATTAAAGAAAAGGAATAATATTTTATTCAATTCAAATTATTCATTCTTCATTATAACTCCTTTGTTATTTTTTCCGTCAATTTTAATTGTTAATGGTTTATCAAAAACAATATGACGAATAAATTCATTTTCAAATTTTGCTTTAAAACCATTTAAATAATCTGTATCGAAATATCCTTCATTAATAAAAGAATTTATGGTAAAATAACCTATTCTAAAAGAAGTTAAATTTTGGAAAAAATGAGTTCCTTGACTTGGTTCTACTCTATAATTCTTCAAACCTGCTTCAACAATTAAACGCGCTTTTGAAATTTGCGTCCATTTTACAGGAATTCCAAGAGCAGAATCACTGGACCCCCAACGTCCTGGTCCAAGGAGTATATAATTTTTATTTTCTTTAACAAATTTATCATTCAAATTACCTATCTGTTCAGCAACTATTTTATTATTCATATAATTAAAATTTTCTGTTTTTACATAAATAAAATCTTTTATATAATTTATCACTCCATTTCCAAGAGCTTTTTCAGAAAAAATTATTGTGTCTTCTTTTTTTATTTCATCCAAATTAAAATCAATAACTTCTTCATTTTCAATTACAATTGGACGAATTTGTAAAAAACTAAAAATCTTTGGTTTTTTATTTAAATTTACAGCAAATTCTATTTCTACTGGATTATTCATTTCTTTTTCTCCAACTTTCAAAAGTTCAGAAATAATCTCAGCCATTGGAAAAGTGTTGTGTTTTAATATATTAGCAAAAGTAATTATTTTCTTTCCGTCATAAATTGAACCGTCTCTGACAATGTCATTATGAAAATCATAAGTAGAGGAAATATCTTTTATAGAATCATCTTTTTCTGCTTCATTAATTTTTAATTTCAAAATATTTATTCCGTCATCTGTAGAAACTTTAAATGCTTTTTCTCTCATATCAAGAGCATAAAATTCCTTTTGTGTATCTCGTAAAGCACTCTTAGTAGAATATAATTGAATAATTTTTTTTGGATATTTAGGTGAAAATCTCAGAGTAATTCCACCTTCTACAACAATTTTTCCTAAGCCAAGAGCAATTTTTGCTATACCGTCTTCAGTTTTTTCTGGTGTTATAGGATAAAAATTTACAGACCTTGCAACTCCGGAAATATTAGGATAAAATTTTTCATTATATTTTGTACCACAAACTTCTTGCAAAATAATAGACATTTTTTCTTCATCTATCAAATTAGAAGTTGCTTGCATATAAGATTTACTTGTTTTAAAAAACACAGAAGCATAAACGCTTTTTATAGCTGTCAATAACATTCTTAAAGTAACTTTTTCATCTTCCAAGTTTGGAATCATATAAGTGGAATAAATTCCAGCAAAAGGTTGATAATGAGCATCTTCTAAAACAGATGAAGAACGTATTGCTATGGGATTTTTTATTACTTTTATAAAAGATTTTAAATCTTCGTAATATGTATTTGGAAAACGTGACTGAGTGAAATATGCTAAAATTTCATCATCTTTTAAATCTGAAGTGGCAATATTGTATAAACTATTTTCGTCCATAAATTCATCAAAAACATCAGTTGATAAAACAACAGTTTTTGGAATAGAAATGGAAATTCCTTTGTATTTATAATACAAATTTTTTCTTTTCAAAAAAGAATCTATAAATGCAAGTCCTCTAGCTTTTCCTCCAAGCGAACCTTTTCCTATTCGGGCAAAACCTAAATAATTATCATAAGTTTTAGCATTAAAATTAGCAATTATACCTTTCGCTCTATCTCTTCTAAATTGAGAAATTAATTGAATTACAAAGTTTTTTGCTGTAATAAAATCTTTAAAAAATTCTAATTTCAAAGGTTTTAATTTTTTTGCAAGCGGAAATAATGCTCTTGCATTTAACCATCTGGAAAAATCGTGTCGTTCAAAATGATAATTCAAAGATATGTCAGAGATCTCTGGGATTTTTTCCTGTAACTCTTTCATATTGCTTGCTGAAGTTATGACTTTAGAATTTTCAGATTCTTTGAATAAAAAATCACCAAAAGAAAAATTATAATAAATATAATCTTTTAATTTTCTTGTTAAAGTTTTTGAATGTTTATGTAAAAAACCAACATTAAGTTCTTCTGCAAACTTTTTATTTTTAATTTCCGAAGATTGTAAAAGAAAAGAAATCATATAATTATCTTTTTTTACATGTTTACAAAGACGTATTCCAGCCTGAAGATCTCTTTTCTTTTTTCTCATATAAGAAGCATCAGAAATTATTCCAAGCATGTTATCTTTATATTTTTTATAAAAACGCATTGCTTCTTCATAATTTGTTGCTAATAAAATCTTTGGTCTACCTCGCATACGAATTTTCTCTTCGTATTCATTAAGACCTTCAACCATAAAATCACGAGACTGTTTTAAAATAATTTCAAAAATTTGCGGAAGATATATAGAGGCAAAACGTATGGAATCCTCCACAAGAAGTATTGTTTGAACGCCTTCAGCGGAATCGTTTTTTACGTTCATTTTATCTTCTATTAATTTAATAATAGCAAGTAAAAGTTGTGCATCTCCCAGCCAACAAAAAACATAATCAATGGCACTTAAATCTTCTTTTTGCAATCTTAAAGTAATTTCTCTTGAGAAATGTGTCAGAGCAACTATAGGAGTTCTTTTGTGAGAAGATTTTATTTTTTTAGCCATTTCAAACATGTCTATATCTCTCAGACTCTGCATTGTAATTACAAGATCTATTTTAGATTTTTTTAAAATTTCAAATGCTTTTTTTTCTGTGTTTGCATGAACAAAAACTGGTGGATAAGTTAAATTTAAGTCAGCATATTCTTTAAATATTTGTTCGTCTATTCTACCGTCTTCTTCCAGCATAAAAAAATCATAATTACTACAGATAATTAAAACTCTATGAATTCTTTTTTGCATTAAATTTCTAAATAATGTAAATGAGAATTGACCTAATTTAGATTTACTTCCGTAAAACATATTATTTTTTATCATAAAAAAAATTTTTTATAAAGATGCAATTTTTTTTATAAAAAAGAATTTTTTTATAAAAATTCTTTCAATATAGAATAAATTTTATTATGATGTTTTTTATCCATTATAGAAAAATGATTTGCATTTTCTATAATTTCTATATCAAAAGAATTCCTATCATTTAAATATTTTACACCATTTATATCCTGAGAATTTACTTCAACAACTAGATCTCCTTTATAAATAATATTCCTTAGAAACATAATTTCTGCATCAGGAATTTCTGGAATTGCATCTAAAAAATTTACCATTGTTTCTAAAATTATCGATGTTTTTGATTTTGCACATATTGCAAAATAATCAATATCCATAGGATGTTCTTTTCTATTTAATTTGTGCAGATAAGTTCCACTTTGCTCAACAAATAACTCTTGAATGGCAACTCCATCAAATGGAAAATTAAATATATTTGCTAATGTTCCGAAGATTTTATCTTTATATTTTCCAAGAATTAAACCCGGAGCATAAAGAATATTTGATAAATAACTTCCTTTGTGAGGAGAACAAATTGTTATTAAAGATCTTACATTATGATTTTCTAAATTAGATGTTAAATATTTTCTCGCGACAATTCCACCCATACTATAAGCAACCAAAATAACTTTATCAGAATTTGTTTTATCTAAAACAAAATTTATCATTTCTTCCAATTCAATAGACAATTTATCTATAGAATTTGTAGAATCTAAAAAAGAAACACAAAAATAATTTCTTTTATCATTTATAATTCTTAAATTATTTTGATTTATAACATTGAAATTTCCAGCATAGTTTAAAGTATCATCTTTTGTTTTTAAATAATTCATAAAACCACTATCTTCCCATAAACTTTTTTTACTGCCATAACCAGGGACAAATATAATTTGATCTACATTATTATCTTCAAAACAAGAAAAAAGTAAAAATATAGAAGAAAAAGTAAAAGTAAAAATAAAAATCTTAAAAGAATAATTTTTCATAATAATTTTATGTTAAAAAATAGAATGCAAAATTTCAATTAAAAAAAACTTTTTTCAAAAAACGTCCAAAATTTTAACATTTTTAAATTTAAAATTAAAAAAATTTTTTTTCAAAAAATCGTCCAAAATTTTAACATTTCTTAAATTCGAAATAAAAAAAAATTTTTTCATAATTCGTCCAAAATTTTAATATTTTTAAAAAATCGTAAAACAAACATTGGTGTTAAAAAAAACCTCCAATGTTAAAAAAATTTTTTTTCAAAAAATCGTCCAAAATTTTAATATTTTTTATTTTCAAATTAAAAAAATTTTTTTCAAAAAATCGTCCAAAATTTTAACATTTTTTAAATTTCAATTTAAAAAAATTTTTTTTAAAAATCGTCCAAAATTTTAACATTTTTTAATTTGAAGTTTAAAAAAAAATTTTTTTCAAATTCGTCCAAAATTTTTAATTTTTATAAAAAAATTTTTTCAAAAAAACGTCCAAAATTTTTAATTTTAAAAAAAATTTTTTTCAAAAAAACGCAAAAATTTTGAATTTTTCATTTAATTTTCATAATTTTACAAAATTATAAAGAAAACAAAAAATGAAATACAATTTAAATATAAGAGAAGAAGAATTAAAAAATAAAATAGCCAAGTATTATTTTTGGATCTATGATAATACAAAAATTATTGGCAATGTAGATTTTTGCGTTTCCATGCATAAAAACGAATCTTTAGAACAAGAAAGTTTAATATGGGCAGAAGCAAAAAAAGGAAAATCTGACATTCATAAATCTTTCGTTCAATTGATTTTAACCATTGGCAAAGCACGAACTTTTGATAATTATTTACCTCCGGCGATGCTCGGAGCTTTTGATGCCGAAAAAATTGCTTTTATTTCGTATAATGATATTCACGATATTTTTTATATCAATGATTTTAATTGGAATGTTACACCTTCAAATCATAAAACCAAAGAATTTCAATTAATTTATGAAAAAGTAAAAAACATTTTAGAAAAAGATACACTAATTTTTTTTTACGAAAAAGACGATAAAATTTTAAAAAAGTTTATCAAAACGAATTTTGTTTTGGGGAAATTTGGTATAACGAAAATCAAAATAGACAAAAATAATTTTATGGTCATTTATAATAAATGGATGAATGCAGTTAAACCAACCATTGGGGTAAATTGGGAAATTGCTAAGAAAAGTGGAATTATTGACGGTGATTTTTATCTTGCTGATTTACTTTCTCGTGAAAATAAAACACTGAAAGAAAAATTATTTGTAATTTGCAAAAATGACATATATGAACTCGATAGAAAAATTGATCAGTTTGGTATGTTTAACTATAGAAAAGCATCTTTTAGCGACGAGCAAAAATCTCATAAAGAATTTTGGAATAAATACGAAAGACCGCCAAAAAAGGAATATTGGGATTATATTGTAGAGCGCCGAGATTTACTTGTTCCTCAGGATGTGCGAGAGCGAAAAGGAAGTTTTTTTACGCCGCAAATTTGGGTAGAGCTTTCCCAAAAGTATTTAACGGAGGTTTTGGGAGAAGATTGGCAAGACGATTATTATATTTGGGATTGTGCTTGTGGAACGGGAAATTTACTCGCCGGACTTACGAATAAATATAATATTTGGGCTTCTACATTAGACAGGCAGGACGTAGATGTGCTGAAAGACAGAATTAAAAACGGAGCAAATTTATTAGAAAGCCATGTTTTTCAGTTCGATTTTTTGAATGATGAATTTACAAAATTACCAAACGGTTTACAGCAAATTATTAATGACCCAAAAAAACGTGAAAAATTAGTAATTTATATTAATCCGCCGTATGCAGAAGCAAGTGATAAAAAAACGTTAAGAGGAATAGAAGGGAAAAGTGGAGTTGAACAATCATTAACTAACAAAAAATATGCTAAACTTTTAGGACAAGGTAATGCTGAATTATTTGCTCAATTTTTTATCAGAATACATGAAGAAATACCTAATTGCATTCTTGCAGAATTTTCAAAATTAAAAATTTTACAAGGACAACATTTTATTGATTTTCGTAATAATTTTAAGGCAAAACTTGAAAAACTTTTCATAGTTCCAGCAAATACATTTGATAATGTAAAAGGAAAGTTTCCAATAGGTTTTTTTATTTGGGATACACAAAAAAAAGAATTTTTTAAAAATATATATGCTCATGTTTATGATAAAAATGAAAAGTTTATAAGTAAAAAATTTTTTGAAGCATATATTGATAGTCAATATATAAATGATTGGGTAAAACCATTTAGGGCAAATAAAAAAGATAAAAATATTATTGGTAAATTTCCTTTTAAAGGAAATGATTTTCAAAATCAAAATATGATTATTATTGTTCATCCTAATATGATTTACAATAAATCAGCAGGTCAATTTCTTATAAATTTTCAAAATTTGATAAAAGCGAGTATA
>JAOZVH010000180.1 GCA_029938235.1 Bacteroidales bacterium | reverse complement strand
TGAGGAAAAATTTTTTTTGAAATAAATTTAAAAAAAATGACGTTTTTGGAAAAAATTTATTTTTTGAAATAAAAATCAAAAAAATTAACGTTTTTTAGGGAATTTTTTATTTAAATAAAAATGTAATTTTCATAAAAAATTACATTTTTTTTAATTTAAAATTTTTGATTAAAACTTCTTAATTTTATTGAAGTTAAAACTTTTTTTGTGTATAAAGGAAAATCATTATTCATCATCCAATTATAATAATTATTATCTTTTTTTAAGATTTCTTCTACAATTTTACCTTTATGTTTACCAAAATTAAAAATTTCTATACCCTTAGAATTATAAATTATTCTTCCGGCAAAATCAACATTATTATTTTGCTTAGAAAATTTTGCTAATGAAGAAATATCTTCTTTCAAATTATCATATCTTTCAACTTGTGCTTTTAAAATTTCATAAGTTGCAATAGTATCTGCCTCAGCACTGTGAGCATTTTTTAAATCTTTATTACAATAAAATTTATAAGCTGCTGTTAGTGTACGCGGTTCTTGTTTGAAAAAAATTACCTGAGCATCTACAAATTTTGCCTTCTTAAAATCAAAATCTACATCTGTACGAAGAAATTCTTCCGCAAGTATTGGAATATCAAATTTATTAGAATTATAACCACATAAATCACAAGATTTTAAAATATTTGCAATTTCCCTAGCTATATCAGAAAAAGTTGGTTGATTTTTTACATCTTTATTACTTATGCCATGTATTTTTGTCGCTTCCGGACTGATTTTTATTGTAGGATTAATTTTAAAAGTATTCAAATCTTCTTTTCCATCAGGAAAAACTTTTAAAATAGAAATCTCTACTATTCTATCTTTCGCAACATTTATGCCTGTTGATTCAATATCAAAAAATACTATAGGACGTTGTAATTTTAAATTCATAAATTTACAGATTAACTTTCTCTTTCATTAGATTTAACACTAACTAGAAAATTTGCTGTATCTTGAAGTGCTTCAAAGTATTTTTCTTTACGCAATTCAACATCTTCCATACTAATGCTTGGATTTCCTTCTTTCAAATATTCAAGTTCTTTTTGCAAAATTTCTAAATTAGCAGCAATTTTTGTATACTGAGAATACAAATCATTATAATCGTGAAAAGAATTCCATACAGCAATAACAGTCATAAAAGCACTTATTCCAAGAGCAATATTAGAAAAAAGAGCTGGGTTTTCTTTATTAAAACTGCCTAAATTTAAACCAAGTAGAACAGTAATTACTGCAGACATAAAACTTGTTATAACTTTTGCCATAAGTGCAGGTCCACTTTTGCCCTCTCGTTTTCCTATATACTCCTTTAAAGAAGCATCTACCATTTCCTCTAATTTCTGCAATTTCATTCTTGCTTCTTTCTCTTCCAAATCACTGGGATTTTGAACAACAAGAGTGTCTTCAGAAACTTCTTTTCTTATGTCTAAATTTTCATTAGACAAATTTTTGTCATTTTTGCCTTTGTTTTTTTTACTCATAATTTTTATTTTTATTTGCAAAAATATATATTTTTTTTTAATTTTATAATTTTTTTTAAATTTTTTTAATTTTTCATGAAAAAATTTTTTTTTAAGAACATAAAGTCTAAGCTAATTTTTATAATTATTTTATTAATAATATCTAATAATTTATTAGTTCTTATTTATTCTAATTTATCACTAAGAGAGGAGGAAAAAAAAGATACTAAACAAAAAGTATTTTTTTTCGCAGAAAAAACAATCGGAATAATTAATTCCAAAATAAAGTCTTCCTTTATTAAAATACGTACCTTATCACAAATTTTATCTTTGGAAAAAAATAAATTAAAAAATGAAAAAATTGACATAATTTTAAAAAAAGTTTTATATGAAGATGACAATTTTCAAGAAATTTATATATTTTTAAAAAGAAAAGATCTTTTTGACGAAGATGAAAATTTTATTTCACATTTTGAAAAAAAGAAAAACAAAAAACTAAAAAGGAAGAAATTAGAAAATTATAAAGATTTAGACGCTTATGAAATTCCGAAAAAAACTTTATCAAAAGTTCTTTTAACAAGAATAAAAAATGAAAATTTAAAAACTATAGAATTATCTGTTCCTATAATTATTGAAAATGTTTTTTATGGAATAATTGCTGTTCATTTCAAATTAGACTGGGTACAAGAAAATATCTTTCAAAAAGATATTTTTTTAGAAAAAAAATCTGATATTTTACTATTAAATGACGATGGTTTTATAATTGCAAAAAATAACAATCAAAAGGCAAAAAATATTTCTAAATTTCATAAAGATCATTTAGAAGATTTAAAAATAATAAAAAAAGGTAAGCTTAAAATAGAAGAAAATCATGTTAAAAACAAAGAATTAGAAATAATTTATCCCATAGAAATTGCTGATACAGAAAAGTATTTTGCTTTTAATATAATTATTTCTAATGAAGAAATTTTTAAAAAATCTAATTCTAATATGTGGTCTTTAATTTTTGTTAATTTAATAATTATTGTTTTTTCTTTTATAGTTGTTTCATATTCTGTAACATATTTTTTTAAGCCATTATCAAAAATTACAAAGATCATAGAAAATTTATCCATTGGAAATTTAAAATATAAGAACGAATTTCAAGTTACCGGAGAGGAAATAAATAAAATGAAAATTGTATTTCAAAAATTAATTGATAATTTAAACAAAACTACTTCTTTTGCAAAAGAAGTAGGAAAAGGAAATTTTGATATAGATTTTGTTCCTTTTAGCAAAAAGGATATACTTGGAACTTCTTTGATAGAAATGCGAGAAAATCTTAAATTTCAAAAAAAAGAAGAAGAACTTAGAAAGTTAGAAAAAATAAAAGAAGAATGGAATACAAGAGGTATTAATAAATTTTCGGAAATTTTAAGACAACATACAAATAATGTAGAGGATTTATCATATAGTATAATTCAAAATTTAGTGAAATTTTTAAATGCAAATCAAGGTGGAATTTTTATTTATAAAAATGATAATGATAAAATTTATTTAGAACAAATTGCTTGTTTTGCCTATGATAGAAAGAAATTTAATAAAAAATCAATAGAATATGGTGAAGGTTTAATTGGAATTTGTGCCATAGAAAAAGAAGCCATTTATTTAAATGACATACCTAATGAATATTTAGAAATAGAATCTGGTCTTGGTAATTCTAAGGCAAGAAGTATTTTAATTATTCCGATGATTACTGAAGATGATGTAATTGGAGTTATGGAAATTGCATCTTTTAAAAATATGAAAAAATATGAAAGAAAATTTGCTATGGAAGTTGCTGAAAATACTGCTTCTACCTTTTCAATTATGAAAATTAATAACCAAAAAGCTAAACTTCTGGAAGAAACTCAGAAAGAAAAAGAAGAAATGTTTCTAAAAGATCAAAAATTAAAAGAAGAAATAATTTTTTTAGAAAAATCCGAAGAAGATAAAAGGATAGAGATTAAAAATCTAAAAGATATTTTTTATGCAATAGAAAATTTAATTTTTATTTTAGAACTTGATAAATTTGGAAAGATCATTTATGTAAATGATTTATTTGCAGAAGTTTTTTCCATGAGAAAAAAAGAAATTATAAATAAAAATTTTAGTGGTTTTTCTAATATGACTTATTCTGAATTAAGTAAATTTTTTAAAAATTTAGAAAAAGATAAAAAAATTATTAAAGACCAAAAAATAAGTTTTGATGGTTTAAAAATTAACTTAATTGGAACTTATACACCAATTTTTGATAAAACAAACAAATTAAAAAAAGTAATTCTAACTGCAAAAAAATAAATTAAAAAAATTTTATAATAAAAATATTTTTTTAATTTTGTTTTTTAAAAACAAAAAAAATGTTAAAAATAGATAAATTTGTTACTTTAGGAGAATTCATTATAAATAGACAAGAAGATTTTCCATATGCAAAAGGAGAATTAACACGTTTATTAAGTCATATGAGTATAGCGGCAAAAATAGTTCACAGAGAGGTAAACAAAGCTGGTTTAGTAGATATACTTGGAGATGCTGGTGATGTAAATATCCAGGGTGAAGATGTTAAAAAATTAGATATTTTTGCAAATGAACAATTTATTGCAGCTTTAAAAACATCTGGCGAATGTTGTGGTGTTGCTTCGGAAGAAGAACAAAATATTATAACTTTCGATGAAAAACTTGCAAAAGAAGGAAAATATATTGTATGTACTGACCCATTAGATGGTTCGTCTAATATAGATGTTAATGTTTCTGTCGGCACAATTTTTTCTATATATAGGAGAATTTCTAATACAGGGCAAAAAGCTAAGGAGATTGATTTTTTACAAGAGGGTAAAAATCAAGTTGCAGCAGGTTATATAATTTATGGCTCCTCTACAATGTTAGTTTACACAACAGGAAAAGGTGTTAATGGCTTCACTTATGATCCATCTATAGGAGAATTTTGTTTGTCTCATCCTGATATTATAACTCCGTTATTTGGAAAAATATATTCTATAAATGAGGGGAATTATATAAGATTCACAGAAGGAGTAAAAAAATATATTAAGTATTGTCAAGAATATGAGCCAGAAGCAAATAGACCTTATACTTCTCGTTATATTGGTTCCTTAGTTGCTGATTTTCATAGGAATTTGCTAAAAGGAGGTATTTTTATATATCCAAAAACTGCAACACATTCAAACGGAAAATTAAGATTACTTTATGAATGTAATCCAATTGCTTTTATCGCAGAGCAAGCAAAAGGAAAAGCAAGTGATGGAAAAGGAAATAGGATTTTAGATATAAAACCAACTTCTTTACATCAAAGAAATTCATTTTTTGTTGGCTCTTTTAAAATGGTAGAAAAAGCAGAAAATTTTATTATGAAAATAGATGGAAATAAAAAATAGAAGAATAAAAAAAATAAATTATGATTTCATTTGAAAAAGCCATTTCTGTTTGTATGGAAAATTCTTTCACCTTATCAACAGAAATTATAAAATTAGAAAATGCTGTAGCTAGAATATTAGCAAAAGATATTTTTTCTGACATTGATATTCCACCTTTTGACAAATCTGCTATGGACGGTTACGCATGCAGAACAGAAGATTTAAAAAATGATCTGCAAATCATTGAAATTATAAAAGCCGGAGATGTTCCGAAAAAAGAATTAAAAAAAAATCAATGTTCAAAAATTATGACAGGAGCACCTTTGCCAAAGGGTGCAAATACTGTTATAATTTGGGAAAATATAGAAAAAATTTCTGAAAATAAAATTCGTTTGCAAGAAAAATTCTTTTCAAAAAAAGAAAGTAATATTTGTTATAAAAATGAAGATCTAAAAAAATATGATTTAATTTTAGAAAAAAATACAAGAATAGAAATTAGAGATATTGGAATTCTTGCATCTGTTGGTTGTGAAAAATTAGAAGTTTATAGAAAAGTCAAAGTTGGAATTATTTCTACGGGAAATGAAATAGTAGAAATTAATCAAAAGCCAAAAATATCTCAGATTAGAAATTCTAATGCTTATCAATTAATTACTCAATTAAAAGCGATGAAAGTAATTCCAGAATATATAGGAATTGCAAAAGATGAAGAAAAAGATACTTTAAATAAGTTTAGAAAAGCCATTGAAAATAATGATCTAGTAATTTTTACCGGAGGAGTTTCTGCCGGAGATTTTGATTTTGTGCCAAAAATTTTAAAAAAAGAAAAATTTAAAATTTTATTTGATAAGGTTGCAGTACAACCGGGAAAACCGACAACTTTTGCTATAAAAAACAATTTATTTTGCTTTGGTTTACCAGGAAATCCTGTTGCATCTTACATTCAATTTGAGCTTTTAGTAAAAGCTTTTTTATATAAATTAATGTCTTATGATTATAAAAATCAAAAAATTTGTTTAGAATTAAAAGAAGATTTTAAAAGAAAAAAAGCAAAAAGAAAATCATTTTTTCCTGTTAAAATAAAAAATAATAAAATTATAAAAATGGAATATAACGGTTCTGGACATGTGCATTCTATATCGAAAGCAGATGGTTTTATTTCATTAGAAGTTGGGCAAAAAGAAATAAAAAAAGGAAAATTAATTGATGTTATTTTTTTATGAAATTTTTCAAAAAAACGAAATTTTAATATTTTTTATAATTAAAAAAAAAAATATTTTTTAATAAATTCAAAATTTTTAACAAAAATCTTAAAACAAACATTGGTTTTTAAAAGAAAGACCAATGTTTAAAAATTTTTTCAAAATTTGCCCAAATTTTTAATAATTTAAATTTAATAATGTACTGTGAAAACACCGCACAAGCGCAGATTTTTTTTTTAATTTGAAATCATTAAAAAATTGACGTTTTTTTGAAAAAAAATTTTTTTTTAATAATTTGAAATTTGGATCTGTTAAAAAAGTTCGTCCTGCATAAGTAATTTTCATAGTCGCATTACGAATTAATTGAATTTTCAAACTTTCTTTTTTTACATTCTCCTCTTCACATCCTGTAACTACATTCGCCATAAGTAATAAAATATTTAATTTTTTCATTTTTTTATAAAAAATACATTAAAAAATATTTACAATATTACATAAAAAAATAATACCATTTAAAGTCTAAATACTACCATTTTGATAAATGTTTAATTTTAAAATTTAAAAATTTTTTTTCAAAAATCGCCTAAATTTTCAAATTAAAAATATATTAAAACAAAAATTGGTGTTTAAAAAAAACTCCAATGTTAAAAAACATTTTTTCAAAAATCGTGAAAATTTTAATATTTTGATTTAAAAATATTTTTTCAAAATTCGTTCAAAATTTTAATAATTTTCAATTTCTAATAAAAATATTAATATTTTTATATAATAAAATTATATAATTTTATGTTTTTTAAATAAAGATAAAATTATGCTTGCTCCTCTAGACAATGAAGTATTTTTTAAAAAGGCTTTTACAAATAAAATTGTATTTGAAAAATTTGTATACGATATTTTTGGTAAAAAAGTTTCTGTTTCTAAAATAGAAACCGAAAAACAATTTGAAAAAAAATCTGGTTACATTGATATAAAAATCGATGTTTACGCAGAAACTGTGGATAAAAGATTTATTATAGAGATACAAAAAATTGCTTATGATT
>JAOZVH010000179.1 GCA_029938235.1 Bacteroidales bacterium | reverse complement strand
TAAATTAAAAAATATTGAAATTTTGGACGATTTTTGAAAAAAATTTTTTTATTTTGATTTAAAAAATATTAAAATTTTGGACGATTTTTGAAAAAAATTTTTTTTTGAAATTAAAAAAATGTTGAAATTTTGGACGATTTTTGAAAAAATTTTTTTTTTGAAATTAAAAAATATTAAAATTTTGGGCATTTTTTGAAAAAAATTTTTTTATTTTGATTTAAAAAATATTAAAATTTTGGACGATTTTTGAAAAAAATTTTTTTTATTTTGATTTAAAAAATGTTGAAATTTTGGACGATTTTTGAAAAAATTTTTTTTATTTTGAATAAAAAAGTTTTAAAATTTTTAAATTTTTTAATAAAAAAAAATTCCAAATTTTTTAAATTTAGAATTTTTTTTTAATGTTTTATGCAAGAAAAAATTAACAACCTCCTTCTACTTCTTTTTTCTTTCTTTTTTTAATTACTTTTTTCTTTTTGCTTTTTGCTTTTTCACCTTCTTTTTTTCCACCTCCGGTAAAATATTGACTTGCCCCCATTCTAAATTCATACAAATCAAATTCTTTAAAATCAGCATTTTCTTTTGGATATTCTGGCTCAAGAATTGTTTTTTTCCAATTATTTAAACCACCTTTTAAAACATATAAGTTCTTGTAATTCAATCGAGTAGCAATTGTCCAAGCTTGATTAGAATAAGTTGTTCCATTAGAATAAAAAATTATTTTTTTATTTTCCTGTTCTAAATAATCTAAATTATCTATTTTCAATAGATCTTTTAAAGGAATATTTACCGCATTACTAAGGCTAAATTTGTCAAATTCTTCTTTTTCTCTCAAATCTATTAAAAATATATTTGGGTCCTTTTCAATAATAGATTTTGCTAACTCGTCAGAGTTAATAAAATATGAAGGACTATTTATTTTTGATAAAAATTCTTCCGGAGATAACTCTTTTTTTGTATTTTGCTTTGGTAAAAAAGCGACAATAATTGCAAAAATAAAAGTTAAAAAACTAATATAAATATATTTTTTCATAATTTTTAATATTTCATTTCTTTTTTAGAAATTTTTTTCTGAATAAAATAAGAACCCCAAAACATTATCAATGCAATTAATATCATAGAAAAAGCAAAAGTTCCCTGAGAAATTCCTAATGTATCGTAGATCAAAATTCTGCCTAAATTTCCTTCCATATAAATGTCTTTGAAAATAGGATATGCTTCTCCAAAAATAAAAGCACCTATAAAAATTCCTCCAACAAAAATCATCGCATCAATTTTTCCTATCGCTAATGCACAAACACTTGTTCCCGGACAAAAACCGCCAATGATAAAACCTAAACCCATAATTGCTCCTCCTACTGCGGTTGCCCATAGATAAGTTGAATTAATGAAAATATCATCAAAATTCAAATAACCAAAGTAATTTAAAAAAATTAAACCTAACATAGTTGTTATTGCCGCTGTGAAAAACACACGAACAACAACAAAATCATATCCATAAAATACTCCTGCAAGTTTTCTCGAAGAAGAAAAACCTGCTTGCTCTAAAATAAAACCGAAAGCAATTCCTATTATAAAAGAAATTACAAAAGTAATTTCATCCTGTGGTGAAAAAAATGGTAACATATAAATTTTTTTTTAAATCCAAAATTTCTTAAAAAAATATGCAAGCAAATAACCAGTTCCAAAAATAGAAATCATAGAGATAAATCCAGCTGTTGATAATGTTGCCATACCGCTTAAAGCGGCTCCACTTGTACAACCTCTGCCGATTTGTGAACCTATTCCAAAAAGTATCCCTCCAATGCTTGCCATAATAATTCTCGTCTTAGAAGTTATTTTTGGAGAATGTTCTATTTTTAATTTCAACCTGTTTGAAACCGCACCAGAAATAAAACCTCCTATCAAAACTCCAAAAACTAAAAAAACTAATTTGTTTTTCATTGGATGCGTTTCTTTATTTGTGTATTTACTATAAAATTCCGAATTACTCGTGTGTTCATGTGAAATCTTATCAACACAAGAAATAACAGACCTTTTCATAGCACCACTTGCACCAAGTCCGCTTCCAGTCAGAACAAAAGCAGAAAGCATAATTAAACCTAATAAAAATCCTGCAAGATAAGGATTCATATATTTTTTTTCTTTCATATAAAAATTTTTTCCAAAATTAATATTTTTATTCAAAATAAAAAATCTACATATTTATATATGTAAATAAATAAATATGTGCAAAATTAAAAAAAAAATCATTTTTTTCAAATTTTATTAAAAAAAAATTTTTTTTTCAAAAAACGTTTTTTTTTTAATTTTGGAAATTAAAAAAAAATTATGTTAAATAAAATAAAAGAAACTGCAGATTTTATAAAAAAAGAAACTTCTTTTTTTAAATCAGAAATAGGAATTATTCTTGGAACTGGACTTGGAAATTTAGTAAAAGAGATAGAAGTTTTCTACACTCTTAAATATGATATTATTCCGAATTTTCCTGTTTCTACTGTTGAAGGACATCAAGGAGCTTTAATTTTTGGAAAATTAGGTGGTAAAAATGTAATTGCTATGCAAGGTCGTTTTCATTTTTATGAGGGTTATGATATGAAAGAAACAACTTTTCCAATTAGAGTTTTCAAATTTTTAGGAATTAAATATTTATTTGTTTCTAATGCCAGTGGCGGCGTAAATCCAGATTTTAAAGTTGGAGATTTAATGATAATTAATGACCATATTAATTTTTTTCCATCTAATCCATTAATTGGAAAAAATGATAATAAATTAGGAGTTCGTTTTCCAGATATGAGCGAGGCTTATGACAAAAATTTAATTTCAATAATAAAAGATATTGCGAAAAAGCATAAAATAAAAATACAAGAAGGAGTTTATGTTGGTGTTTCCGGACCAACTTTTGAAACACCAGCGGAATATAAATTCTTTAGAATTATTGGAGGAGACGCAATTGGAATGTCAACTGTTCCGGAAGTAATAGTTGCCATACATTCTGAAATGAAAGTTTTTGCCATTTCTGTAATTACTGATTTAGGAATAGAAGGGAAAATCTTAGAAATTACTCACGAAGAAGTGCAAAAAGCAGCAGAAGAAGCAGAGCCAAAAATGTCTTTCTTAATAAAAGAACTAATAAAAAAAATTTAATTAGAAATTAATAATTAATCTCTTGCATAACTGTTTTTAATTAGTTTTTATAATTGAAAATTTTCAAAAAAATACCACTTAAAATCTTATGCAAGAGATTTTTTTTTATTAAAAAAAAAATTTTTTTAATAAAATAGCACACAAATTGCAATAAGATTTTCAAAAAATAAAAAAATGAAAATTTTTAAGAAGTTAACTATAAGTATGCGTTTGATTTTGGGTTTTGGATTAGTTTTAATACTAACTTCCATACTTGGAATTATCGGAATTAGAGAAATGGAATTGCTGACAGATTTAACTGCAAAAATGTATAAACATCCAATGCAAATAAATAAAGAGGCAAAAAGCATAAAAACTAATGTTTTTGCTATGCAATCTTATATGAACAAAATTGCTTTAGCAAACTATAATGCCGAAATAAACGCAATAAAAATAACCATTTCAGAATATGAAAAGGAAATTTATAAATCTTTTGAAATTATAAATAATATTTCTTTTGAAAAAGATGAGAAACAAATAAAAAAAGTTTTCGAAAGTTTTGAAAAATGGACTTCATTAAATAATGAAGTTCTAAGTTTATTTCAAAAGAAAGAAAAAGAAAACGCAACAAATTTATTTCAAAATGAAACATCGACAGAAGCAAAGAAATTTCGATTAGCCATTTCTTTTTTAATTAAAAGCTCTGACACAGAAGCAGATAGTTATTTGAAAAAAGCAAAAAAGCAAGAGGAAGATATGATAAGAACTATGATTATTTTATTAATATTTATTATTTCAATTGGAATTTTATTCTCATTTTTAATCATCAGAACAATCACTTTTCCAATAAATAAAATTGTTGAAAATATTAAAGCTATTGCAAAGGGAGATTTTTTTCAAAAAATAGTAATTCACAGAAATGATGAAATTGGAAAACTTGCTATGTCTTTAAAAGAGATGCAAATTAATTTAAAGGAAAAAAACAATTTTGCAAAAAATATTTCTATGGGTGATTTTTCTCAAAAAATAAGTATTTCAACTAAGAAAGATCTATTAGCTCAGACTATGAATGAAATTGTAGATACTTTAAATGAAATTGTAAAACAAGCAAACAGTATTTCTCTTGGAAATTATAGTATAAATATTCAACCAAGAAGTGAAAAAGATACCATTAGAATTGCTTTGCAAAAGATGGTAAAAACTCTTAGGGAAGTTGATGAAGTTACTAAACAAATTGCAAAAGGGAATTTTATGACCGAAATTATTCCTAAATCGAAAAAAGATGTTTTATCTATTTCTTTGAATAAAATGATAAAATCTTTGAGAGATACAAAAAGGGAAAATTATTTGCAAAATATAATGAAAACCGGACAAAATATTTTGAACGAAAAAATGCGTGGTGATTTAGACATTTCTTCCATTTCTAAAAATGTTATTACTTATTTATCAAAATTTCTTGACGCAAAAGTTGGAGTTTTTTATCTTTATAAAAATAAAAAACTTGAACTGACAAATTCTTATGCTTTTGTAAATAGGAAAGCTGTAAAAAATAAATTTGAAATTGGAGAAGGTTTAGTTGGACAATGTGCATTAGAGAAAAAAATTATTACTGTAAATAATTTGCCAAAAGATTATATGTTTGTTCAATCTGGTCTTGGAAATGCTGTTCCGTCTTACATTATTGTTGTTCCTATTTTGTTTGAAAAAAAAATCAAAGGTGTTATGGAATTTGGAATTTTTAGAGAATTACAAACTTATGATATTGAATTTTTAAATTCAATATCAGAAAATATTGGTATAGTTTTAAATTCTTCGCAATCAAGAAACAAAATGCAAAAATTATTGGAAGAAAGAAAAACCGCATCAGAAATTTTACAAACTCAGCAAGAAGAGTTAGAGACAACTAATGAAGAGCTGGAAGCACAAACATCAAAATTGCAAAAACGAGAAGAAAAATTGAAAAATCAACAAATTGAATTGGAAAAAGTTAATAGAGAACTTTTAGAAAAAACTAATTCATTAGAAAAACAAAAGGATGAAATTTCTAATAAAAATAAAGAAATTGCACAAAAAATTGTCCAGATAAAAAAATCAAGTCAATATAAATCTGAATTCCTTGCAAATATGTCTCACGAATTAAGAACTCCATTAAACAGTTTATTAATACTTTCGGAAAGTCTTTCGGAAAATAAAGAAAAAAATCTTTTAAATTCACAAAAAGAATCTGCTGAAATTATTCATAAAAGTGGCAAAGATCTACTTGTTTTGATAAATGATATTTTAGATCTTTCAAAAATTGAAGCGGGAAAAATGACCATTAATTTGGGAAATTTACCTTTAAGAGAAATTATAGATAATATAATTAGTTCCTTTCATCATAATATAAAATCAAAAAATCTTAATTTTAAATTAAATATTGAAAAAAATGTTCCACATTTTCTAAAAACTGATGCTCAAAAGTTAGGACAAATAATAAAAAATTTACTTTCTAACGCTCTAAAATTTACATCGGAAGGAGAAATTTCTTTAAATGTTTATTGTGTAAATTCTGATATGGAATTTAAAAATACAAATTTAAAAAAAGATAAAGTTCTTGCAATTTCTGTAAAAGATACTGGAATTGGCATTCACAAAGATAAACAAAAAGAAATTTTCGAAGCTTTTTTACAAGCAGACGGAACAACTTCAAGAAAATTTGGTGGAACTGGGCTTGGACTTTCAATATCGAAAGAATTAACAAAATTGCTTGGTGGAGAGATCTTTTTAGAAAGCAAAATTGGAGAAGGTTCAACTTTTACAATTTATTTTCCTTATGAAGAAAATAATTTGAAAACAGAAAATATAGAAAAAACATTCATTTTTGATAAAAAAATCATTTATAAAAAAGATGATAATATTTCGAAAGAAACAAAAAATATTCTTTTAATAGAAAATAATGAAAATTTGATTGTCAGCATTAAAACTTTATTTAGAAATGAAAATATTAATATTATTGCTGTTACAAATGGAAATGAAGCTTTGCAATTGCTAAGAGATAAAAATAATTTTGATTGTGTAATTTTAGATATTGGTTTACCTGATATTTCTGGAATTGACCTGCTGAGACTTTTAGACAAATATAAAACAAAAAAATTGCCACCGATTATTATTTATACTGGAAAAGAACCATCTAAAAAAGAATCTAAGGATTTAGAAAAATATGTTCATTCTATAGTTGTAAAGAATTTAAATTCTGATAAACTTTTATTGAAAAAAGCTAATTTTATTTTGAATAAAATGAAAAAAAATTTTTTGAAAAAAAATGACGTTTTTTTTGAAAAAAAAATTTTGATAGTTGATGATGATATGCGAAATATTTTTGCTTTATCAAAAGTTTTGAGAGATAAAAATATGAAAGTTGTAAAATCTATGAGTGGAATTTCCGCATTAAAAATTTTAGAAAATGAAAAAGATATAGATTTAATTTTAATGGATATTATGATGCCAAAAATGAACGGCTATGAAACAATACAAAAAATTAGACATAATTTAGATTTAAAAGAGATTCCAATAATTGCTCTGACAGCAAAAGCAATGAAAGAAGATAAAGAAAAATGTTTATCTGTTGCAAATGGATATGTTTCTAAACCAATAAATATGAAAAATCTTTTTGATACTATGAAAAACCTTTTATAAAAAAAATAAGCAAAATTCGTTTTCAATCAGATTTTGAAAACGAATTTTTCCAAAAAACGCCAAAATTTTAACAATTTATTAAAAAATTTTTTCCAAAAAACGACAAAATTTTAATAATTTATTGAAAAATAAATTTCCGAAAAACCTCAAAATTCCTCCAAAATTTTAATGTTTTTTAATTTGATAATTAAAAAAAAATCAAAATTCGTCAAAAATTTCAACATTTTTTAATTTCACATATGCATCAAGCGTCTACGCTTGAACTCCGAAATCAAGCGTAGACGCAATAGCCGTCAGTCTAAGCATATTAATTACTTGTAAATGAACAAGTTACC
>JAOZVH010000178.1 GCA_029938235.1 Bacteroidales bacterium | reverse complement strand
TTAAAATTTTGGACGAATTTGAAAAAAATTTTTTATTTTAAAATTAAAAAACATTGAAATTTTGGACGAATTTGAAAAAAATTTTTTATTTTTAAATTAAAAAACATTGAAATTTTGGACGAATTTGAAAAAAAAATTTTTTATTTTAAAATTCAAAAACATTAAAATTTTGGACGAATTTGAAAAAATTTTTTTATTTTAAATTAATAAAAAAAACGCAAATTAAGAAAAAATTTAATTAATTGAAAATTTCAAAAAATCATTAAAAAATTGGCGTTTTTTTGAAATATTTTTTTATAAAAAAAATTATTTTTTAAATGCTTTTAAAAGAGAGATTATTTCAAAAAATTGAAAAATAAAATATAAAATTAAGTAAAAAACAATAAACGGAACGGCATTTTCTTTATTTAAAAAAACATAAACAATTAAAAAAATTAAAAAAATAAATAGTTTTATTGTGCTTGTCAGCATAAATTTTTGAAAAAATTTTTTTTCTTTTCCAGTAATTTGAAAATAATGAAAAATAATTGTTATTATATTAAAAAATAATAATAATATTGGAAATATTGATAAATAAAAATCTCCAATTCTTGTAAATTTAAAAATTAAAAAAGATAATATAATTATTATTATATTTAAAAATAAAATATTTCTAATAAAATTTTGAACTTTTTTTTTCATAAAATAAAAATAGTAATAAAAAAATACCGTTTTTTTGAAAACGGTATTTTTTAAAAATAAAAATTATAAAATAATTTATAAACTAAATAGCTTCTACATCATTTTCTTCAACTTTTTTACAGCCTTTTTTAGCTTTCATTGCTTCATGCTTTTCTTTAAATTTCACTTTTAAATCTTCGCATAATTTTTGATGAGATTCTTTTAACACATCAATTTTTTTATTCATTATATCTAAAATCTCTCCTTTTTTACTTAGAATTACTCTACGAGTATCTTCACCTGTTTTAGGTGCGAATAAAAGACCAACTACTGTTCCAACAACTGCTCCGGAAAGAGCCGCAAAAAAAATATTACTACTATTATTTGCCATAATTATTTGTTTTTCTTATTTAAAAAATTTTTGCAAATGTATTTTTTTTTTTTATATAAAAAAAGTTTTTATAAAAAAAGTATTATTTTTGTAAAAAAATTTTGAATATGATTTCAAATATGTTTAAAATACCAAAATATAAGGTATTTAATTATTCTCCAATCTTTTACGATGAACAAAAAGAAGATTTAAAAAAGCGAATGAAAGATTTAGAAGGAGAATTTGTTGAAAATAAAGAATATAGACCAAATATCAGAGGAAAAATGCGACAACGTATGCACAGAGATTCGTATCAAAATGAAAAAAAATCTCTGAAAAGACCAATAATTATTATAACAAATATATTTTTGTTAATAATTATTTTTTATATGATTGCAGATTATTTTCCAAATATTATTTTTTAAAAAAAATTTTTATGAAAAAAGCATTAATTTTTATCATTTTATTATTTTCTTCTGTTTTATTATTTAATAATTGTCAAAGTATAAAAGTTACTAATTTAAAAGGCTTAAAAAAAATAGATGAACAATCTTTAATTTATGCTCTTCCGCAAACAATTGTAAAGTTAGAAGTAACTACATTTAAAACAATAAATAAAAAAGGTGTTTTTTCTGATTTTTCTGAAAAATATCTTGGTTTGAAAAATGTTATTCTAAAAGACGGTGAAACCTGGCAAATGGCAAATATTAAAATTACCACAGAAGCAGAAGCTGACCCACAACATTTTTACGTTTTAAACGTAAATGGAAATAATAATTCTGGAAAATTTTTAAATTTAAATGAAAAAGGGATAATTGTAGGTATAAATTCTGATTTTTCTAAATGTTCAAATAATGAAGAAACAAATATAAATCTTTTGAAAAAGGAAGAAAAATATTTAAGCTATGGAAATTTAAATATAAAAAAGAACTCTGAGGAAAAAAAAGAAACTGTAATGAAAAAAGTCAGGAAAGATACTTCTTTTATTAAAGTTCCCATACAAAAAAAACATATTAAGATAAAATCCTTAAAAGAGCAGGCAGAAGAAGCGGCAAAATTTATCACCAAAGTGCGAAAAAGACGCTTTAAATTGCAAGCGGCAAAATATAAAAAATTACCTGATGGAAAAGCTCTTGAAGTTATGGTTGACGGTTTAAATAAATTGGAAGATCAATATTTAAGTTTATTTATTGGAATAACAAAAATAGAAGAAAAAAAAGAAGTTTTTTATTTTACACCAAATTTAGATGACTCAACAAAAACAAGTTTATTTTTATTTTCTGATATTCGTGGTATAGAAAGAGATTTAAATAAAAATGGGGTTCCCATAGAAATAGAAGTTTTAAAAAGAAATAAAATTTATTTTTTGAAACAAAAATATGAAGAAAATTATAAAACAAAAAATGGTATAGTTTACCGTTTTCCTGAAGAATGCGAAGTTAAAATTTGGGATAATGAAAAATTACTCGCTAATAAAAAAATCTCTGTTTCTCAATATGGAAGAACTTTGGTTTTGCCGTCTAAAATTTTAAATAAAAAAACGACGGTTGAATTCTACGAAAAAACTGGAATGTTAAAAAACATAAAATAAATTTATAAAAAAAATGATGATTTTTAAAAAAAATCATCATTTATTCTTAGAAAGAAAATTTAATATAAAAAATATTTTTATTTTCTTTTAAAAATTTTTTTTCATAGTAAGTTTGTATTTCTTTTAAAATTTCCAAAAATTTTAAATTTTCTGTATTATATAGATCTTCTGTCTGATAAATTAAATTCAATTTATTTATTTTTATCATTTCTAATGTAAATTCGTAAAAAATTTTGTTATCAGTTTTTAAATTTATAGTTCCATTTTTTGATAAAAATGTTTTATAATAATTTAAAAACCTTGTGTATGTCAATCTTTTTTTTGGTTTTTTTATTTGTGGGTCTGGAAATGTTATCCATATTTCATTGATTTCGTTTTTTGAAAAAACATTTTCAATTCTTTCTATTGTTGTCCTGAGAAAACAAACATTTTTCAATTTTTTTTCTAAGGAAATTAAAGCACCTTGACATATTCTTGCTCCTTTTATATCTACTCCAATAAAATTTTTTTTTGGATATTTTTCCCCCATTCCTATTGAATATTCACCTTTTCCACAAGCAAGTTCCAAAATAATTTCATTTTCATTTTTGAAAAACTCTTTATTCCATTTTGATTTCAAATAAAAACATTTATTTAAAAAATCTTTTTCAATAGGAAATTCTAAAACATTATGAAATGTTTTAATAATAGAATATAATTTTAATTTCTTTTTCCCCATAATTATAATTTAAAAATAAGTTCTTAAAATTTTATCTTATTTTTCATATTAAATTTTATCAACAATTTTATATTATAATTATTATAACAATAATTGTTATTAATTTCCGGAATTATTTTTAAAGATAAATTTTCATTTACATCATAATCAAAAAAATGAGCTCCGACTGTTGCATCTACAATATTAATAAAATATACTCCAAAAATTAAAATATAATTCAAATCTCTGTATCTTAGAGCCGAATTTTTTAAATTTAACAGGTCTGTTTCACTTAAAAAAAAATATTCATCTATAGTTTTTTCATCTCCATCAGTTCTTATTTCATAAGATTTTTTATACTTTTTATAAAGTTTATGGTTGTTTCTTGCAAAATAAATTAATGTTCCAAATCCAGCATAAAAAATTGGAATTTTCCAAAATTGCTTATTATATGCTTGTCCCAAACCGGGTAAAATAGCCGAAAAAATAGTTGCTTTTTTGGGCGAATGTTGAGAGTTATTTAAAATATTTATTTCTTCTGCATTTGTTTTATCTATAATAATAGTGTCTTTTTTTTGAGAAAAAACTTGCGAAAATAATATTAAATAAAAATTTATTAAAAAATAAATAAGAATACTTTTAAATTTCATAAAAAAAATTTTTTCAAAAAATGAACGTTTTTTTTATAATTTTTTATAAAAAAAAATTTTTTTCAAAAAACGCTATTTTTTTTATAATTTGTGAAATTTATTTTTATTAAATAATAATTTAAATTATGAAAAAATTTTTCAAAATATCTTTCATTATTATTGCGATTTTAATCGCAATTTTAATTGCAATTCCATATCTTTTCAAAGATAAAATTTTAGAAGAAACACAAAATTTAATCAATGAAAATCTCAATGCTAAAATTGAATTTTCTGATGTGAACTTATCAATTTTTTCAAGTTTTCCAGATTTTAATTTCGCTTTAGAAAATGTAAAAGTTATTGGCATCGAAGAATTTTCAAAAGATACCTTAGTTTCTTTTGAAAATTTTTCTATTGATTTGGATTTGATGAGTGTTATTTCCGGAGATAAAATTATTGTAAAAACGATTTCTCTAAATAATTCAAATGTAAACGTAAAAGTTTTGAAAAACGGTAAAGCAAATTATGATATTGCAAAACCGTCTGAAGAAACAACAGAAAATGACAGCATTTCATCAGAAACAAAATTTCATATGGGTCTTGAAAAATTTGAAATTAATAATTTCAATTTAGTTTATGACGACGAAAATATGGACGTTTACGCTAAAATTCGAAATTTGAATTATTTATTAAAAGGAGATTTTACACAAGATTTTACATCTCTAAGCAATAATTTAAATATTGAAATTCTTACTGTAATTTTTGAAAAAGTAAAATATCTTAATAAAACAAAAATAGAATTTCTTGCTGACATTGATGCTGATTTAAAAAAAATGATTTTTTCTTTTAAAGAAAATGTTTTTCGTTTGAACGAATTAAATTTTGGTTTTGATGGAAATGTTGAAATGCCAAAAGATGATATTACAATAGATTTAAAATTTGGTCTGAAAAAAGCAAATTTTAAAAGTTTACTTTCTTTAATTCCAGCGATTTATTCTAATGATTTTGCTGGTTTAAAAACTTCTGGAAAACTTTCTTTTGATGGAAAAGTCAAAGGAATTTATAATGAAAAAAATCTGCCAACTTTTGTTTTGAATTTATTGATAGAAAATGCTATGTTTAAATATCCAGATTTACCCTCTTCAGCGGAAAAAATTAATATCGATTTAAGATTAAAAAATTTCGGTGGAAAAGGAGATAATAATTTTATAAATTTAAAAGCTTTCCATATTGAGTTGGCAAAAAATCCATTTGATGCAAAAATGAAAATCAGAACTTCTGCAAAAGATGTTGATATGAGTGGAATTTTCAAGGGGAAAATTGAACTGGAAAAATTAAAAAATATCATTCCTTTAGAAAAAACAGATTTAAACGGAAAAATAAATTTTGATTTAGATTTTGCGGGAAAATTATCTGATGTTGAAAAAGAAAGATATGAAAATTTCAAATTACTTGGAAATTTAATTATTGAAAATTTGAACTACAAAAGCGAAGATCTACCACAAGGAGCAAATATTAAAAATTGTAATATGAGCTTTTCTCCGGAATTTGTAAATCTTAAAAATTTTGATATAAAAGTAGGAAAAAGTGATTTTCATTTAGATGGAAAAATTGACAATTTAATAACTTACCTATTTAAAAATGAAGTTTTAAAAGCAAATTTTAATTTTAATTCAAATCTTTTAGATGCGAATGAATTTCTTAGCGATGAAGAAGTGCAAGAAGAAACAACCGAAACAGATACTGCTGCCATGACTGCTTTTGAAATTCCAAATAATATAGATTTTCTTTTAACAAGTAATTTGAAAAAAGTTCTTTATGATAATATTGAAATTAAAAATATTCTTGGAAAAATAAAATTGAAAGACAGTAAAGCTTCCTTAGAAAATTTGAAAATGGATATTTTTGACGGTAATTTAAAATTAAATGGAAGTTATGATGCTAAGAATTACAAAAATGCTCTTGTTGATTTTGATATGGATATTAAAAATATTGACATTAAAAAAACTGTAACTACTTTTAATTCTATAGAAAAAATTTCACCAATAGCAAAAAGTTGCTCGGGAAAAATTTCTACAAATTTTATTTTAAAAACTCGTTTGGACGAATTTTTATCTCCGATTTTAAATGAAATAGATGCAAATGGAGGTTTACAATCTAAGAGAATAGCTTTAAAAAATTCTAATTTATTTGATAAAATTGCAGATATGACAAAAATAGAAAAATACAGAAATCCTATATTAAAAAATATAAATGTTTCTTTTTCTATTTTAGATGGTGTCGTTAGAACAGAACCTTTCGAAACAAAAATTGGAGATAATAAAGCTACAGTAAGTGGAAATATGAAGTTGGATCAAACTCTAAATTATGTAATAAATTTATTAGTTCCCCGCGGACAGTTTGGTGGTTCGGCAAATAATATTTTGAATGATCTAATGAATTCTGCAAAAAAAGAAGGAATAAATGCTGATTTTGGAAATGAAATTGATCTCGGAATACTGATAAAAGGGAAAGTTGATTCTCCTGTTGTAAAATTACAAATTGGCGAGACGACAAAAAATGTAGTGGAAGACATAAAAGAGCAAGCGATAGACCAGGCGAAAAAAAGAGCAAAAGAGCAAGCAAATAAAATTCTTGCGAAAGCTGACAAAGAAGCAAAAAAAGTAATTAAGGAGGCAGAAAAACAAGCGAAAAAAATAAGAAAAACAGGCAAAGAAAGTGCTAAAAAATTGAAAGAGGAGGGTTACAAAGAGGCACAAAATATAGAAGACAAAGCAACAAAAATATGGGAAAAAGCCGCCGCAAAAATTGCTGCTAAAAAGTTACGTAAAGAAACCGATAAAGCTGCGAAAAAATTAGAAAAAGAAGCAAATAAACAGGCTGATAATCTCGTTAAAAAGGCAAAAAAACAGGCTGAAAATATCAAAAAAAAGGCAAAAAAACAAGCTGATAGTTTGTTGAAATAATGTAAAATGAGGAATTTTTTAATGTGAATGAAAAATCATTTCTCATTCACATTAAAAAATTCCTCATTATTTATAATATTGTGCTTTTGATTTTTTAGTTATTTGAATTTGTAAAATATAGATTTTGTTTTTTATATTTGTAAAATTTTTTTCAAAAAAAACGTCAAAATTTTCAACATTTTTTATAATTAAAAAAAATTTTTTTTTTTTTAAAAACGTCAAATATTTTAACATTTTTTATAAAAAAAATTTTT
>JAOZVH010000177.1 GCA_029938235.1 Bacteroidales bacterium | reverse complement strand
TTGTTTATTTATGGATAGAAGAAAATGGAAAATTAAGTTTAGAAAAAAGATACTATTCTTATTCTAAGAAAAAGAAGAAAAAAACTGAGAATAATAATATTTAAAATAAATTTTAATTATATTTTTCGAATCCAAAATTATTTAAATTTTGGATTTTTTTTTAATTTTTTTGAAAAAATTATGTTTTTTTGAAAAAATTTTTTTTATGAAAGAAAAAGAAAGAGGTATTTTACCACAAAAAATAAAAGGTTTTAGAGATATTGATTCTGATTTAAATCAATTGAGGTGGAATATTATTAATAAAGCAAAAGAAGTTTATAAATCTTATGGTTTTGAACAGCTTGACACACCAATTTTAGAATATGCTGACACTCTTGGAAAATATATGCCAGATAAAGAAAGTGTAGAAGAAGGAGTTTATTCTTTTCAAAATCCAGAAAAAGAACCTGTTTATTTGAAAAATGGAGAGGAAATGCGAGACGAGAATGAAAATGTTATTATGGAAAATCATTTTCTTGCTTTACGATATGATTTAACTGCACCTCTTTCTCGTTTTTACGCAGAAAAATTATGGAAAGAGCATCTGAGAGGAAATATCAAAGATGGAAAAGCTCCACTTTTTAGGCGTTATCAATTTGGACAAGTTTTTAGATATGAATTAAAATTAACACCTGGTCGTTTTCGTGAATTTTGGCAATTAGATTTTGACACCATAGGAACTGCTGATGTTTCTGCTGATGCTGAAGTTTGTATAATTCTTGCCGACGCTCTTGAAAAAATCGGTTTAAAAAGAAAAACTTACATTGTAAAAGTAAATAATAGAAAAATTTTAAAAGGGTTTTTGCAAGCCATTGGGATAAATAGCGAAAGTGAAGAGCAAAATATTCTTAGAATAATTGATAAGTTTGATAAAATTGGTTTTGAAAATGTCAAAAAAGAATTGATGGAAGGACGTACAGATGATTCTGGTTCGGAAATCAAAGGCATTGGAATGGCAAAAGACCTCGTAGAAAAAATTATGGATTTTTTTAATGAGTTTTCACAAAAAAATACACGTGAAGAAGTTTTGAAAAAATTAAAAAAACAATTTCAAGATAATAAAATATATAATGAAGGAATAAATGAGTTAGAAAAAATGCACTTTATTTGGAAAAATTTAGATTTTTCTGAAGAACGTATTATTTTTGATCCTAGCCTTGTACGTGGAATGGCTTATTATACAGGACCGATTTTTGAAGTTGAATCTCTACAGACTTATAAAGATAAAAGAGGTAGAAAAAGAAATGTTGGTTCAATTTGCGGCGGTGGTCGTTATGATGATTTAGTGAAAAATCTTCTTGGAATAAAAGTTCCTGCGACAGGAGCATCCATAGGAGTTGATAGACTTTCTGAACTTTTAACTTTAACGAAACAAGTTCCTGATAAAGAAATTGGTTCTGTTTTTATCACAGTTTTTGACGATGAATTAATGCCAGAATATCAAAAAATTGCAAGAAGTTTAAGGGAAAAAAATATTAAAACAGAAATTTTTTATGGTTTCCAACGAAATTTAAAAAAACAATTAAAATATGCAGATAGAAAAAATAGTCCAATAGCAATTATGCTTGGAAGCAATGAATT
Source organism: Bacteroidales bacterium (assembly GCA_029938235.1). Classification (GTDB taxonomy): domain Bacteria; phylum Bacteroidota; class Bacteroidia; order Bacteroidales; family 4572-128; genus 4572-128. The sequence goes on along the minus strand of JAOZVH010000177.1, from coordinate 5,568 downwards.
TGAAAAAGGCATAGTTACCATCAAAGATTTACGTATGGGACGAAAAATGCAAAATATAAAAGATAAAAAAATATGGAGAGAAAAAGTTCAATTTCAAGTTGAAAGAGAAAACTTAATAGAAAAAGTATTAGAATTATTAAAATTCTAAAATTTTGACGAATTTTGAAAAAAATTTTTTTTAATAATTTTGAAAGCTCTAAAATTTTGCCAAATTATTGAAAAAATTTTTTTTTAATGATTTTGAAAGCTCTAAAAATTTTGCCGAATTTAAAAAAAAATCCAATTATTAATAAAATAATTGGATTTTTTTTTAAAATTTTTTATATTTTTTTGGTATTTTAAAATTAAATTTTAGATTTTTTTTATTTTTTACAATATTTGTATATTTTACATTTATAAAAACATTTTCTTTTTCCTCTTGATTTTCTAATTTAATTTTTATTAAATTCGGAAAAATTTTATTTTTTATATTTTTAAATTCTCCATAATTTATAAAAAGTTTTTTTTTCTTGTTTTTATCAAAAATTTCTACTTTTTCAATTTTAAAAATTTCATTTTTAATTGAAAATTTTTGATAAATATTTTTATTATCAATAAAAACATTAAAAAAATTTTTTTCTTCTAAAAAATCAAATTTTTTAAATTTTTGTTTTTCATTTGTTTTAAAAAATTCATTCGTCAAAATTGCTTGTAGAATTTGAAAATCAATTTTTTGATTAAATTGTTTTTCTAAGAAATCATAATTTCCGACAAAATATTTTTTATTAAATTTATCTATAATTTTTAAACTGTCATTTGTAAATAAAGCAGACGCAACAGGAAAACCAAAAGCTCTCAGTGATAACCAAATTTTTTTATCTTTTAAAATTCGCAAATTTCCAGAGAAAATCAAACTTTGCTCATCTTTTTTGTAATTAACATTAAATTTTATAGATAAATTTTCATATTCTATGAAATTATTTTTTGTCAATGAAAAAATTTGTCCGGAATTTTTTGGAGAGAAATTTTCTTTTTTTATATTATTTTTTGTTTTGCAAGAGAAAATGAAAAGCAAAATAAAAATTAAAATATTAGTTTTTTTTATCATTTTTAAATTTAAAAAATAATTTTTTCAAAAAAATCAATTATAGAAGCCTCTCCAGAAATCACAGGAAATAAAAAGCCAAATAAAGCTCCGGAGAAATGTGCATCGTGATTTATATTATCTTCTCCTTTTTTACTCATATAAAAAGAATATGCAAGATAAAGCAAACCAAGAATAATTCCGGGTAATCCAATTAAACCGTAAATATAAATTTTTTGTAAAGGATTAAAAAATATGCTTGTAAAAACAACCGCTGAAACAGCACCAGAAGCACCAACAGAATTATAATAAAAATTTTCTTTGTGCTTTCTCAAAGAAATTAAAGAGGCTATAATCATTCCACCAAAATAAAGAAAAATGTAATTAGTGCTTGAACTTAAATAATATTCTGCGTTTTTGCCGAAAGAATACAAAACAAACATATTAATTGCTAAATGCAAGTAATCAGCATGCAAAAAACCATGAGTAAAAAGTCTATACCATTGTTTTTCTTTATGAACAAGAAAAGGATTAAATAAAAATTTACCAAAAAAATTTGAATCTTTAAATGCAAAAACAGAAACAATAACAGTGATTATAATTATAAATAAAGTCATTTTAAATAAAATTAATAATTTACAATAATAATTGTAATTTTTTAATAATAATTATGAATTTTAATATTTTTTCAAAAAAAATTTTTTCAAAAAAATGTCAAAAATTTTAATATTTATAATTTTTATAAAAATTGAAAAATCTTTTAATATATTTTTTCGTTTTAAAAATTAAAAAATATAAATTTATATTTTATTTTTTATAAAAAATTGTATTTTTGTAAAAAATGAAATTTCAAAAAAAAAATTTTTTTTATTATGAAAGTTAAAAATGTAATATTACTATTTATTTTTATAGCATCAATAATTTTTTCTGTTTCTTCTCAAACAAGAACTTTCAACAAAGCAGAAGAAGCTTTTGATGTTAAAGATTACTTTATAGCAAAAGATTTGTATAAAGAAGCAAAATCTGAGTCAAAAAATAAAAAGTTAAAAGCTGATATTTATTTCAAAATAGCTGAGTGTTATAGAAATTTGAATGACTCCAAAAAAGCTGAAAAATCTTATAAAAAAGCCATAAAGAGTAAATATAGCGATGCAATTGTTTTTTTCTACTATGCTGAAACTATGCGTATGAACGAAAAATATGAGGAGGCGATGTCTCAATATGAAAAATTTTTATCATCTATTCCAAATGACGAAAATGGAATGAAAGGTTTGGAGTCTTGTAAGTTAGCAGCTGAATGGAAAAATGACCCAACTCGTTATATAGTAAAAAATAAAGCTTTATTTAATTCTAAGGAAGGTGATTTTAGTCCTACTTTTGCGAAAAAAGATAATTCTATTATTTTCTTTACTTCTTCTCGACCCGGTGCACACGGTGAACAATTTAATAATGTTTCCGGAGAAAATTTCACAGATATTTTTAAAACTCAAATAGATAAAAAAGGTAAATGGAGTGTTCCTACGCCTCTTGGGGTAAATGTAAATTCAGAATTTGATGAAGGAGCATCTGTATTAGATGCAAAAATGAAAACACTTTATTTTACACGTTGCGAGATGATTAAAAATCAAATAGTACCGTGCAAAATTTTTGTATCCAAGAAAAAAGGAAGTGATTGGGGAGTTCCGGAAAAATTGAAATTAGTTGCAGATTCTATAAGTGTTAGACATCCAGCTATTTCTGCTGATGGGAAAATTTTATATTTTGTTACTGATATGAGAGGTGGAAGAGGAAAAAAAGATATTTGGTATGTAGAAAGAAAAAATAAATCTTGGAGTAAACCAAAAAATATTGGTTCAGAAATTAATACTCCGGGAAATGAACGTTTTCCATATATTGCAAAAAGTGGAGATTTATATTTTGCTTCTGACGGACATATTGGAATGGGCGGAATGGATATTTTTAAGGCGATGAAAGACGAAGATGGAATGTGGATGGTAGAAAATATGAAATACCCAATAAATTCTTCCGGAGATGATTTTGGAATTATAATAGAAGGAATGACAAAAAATGGTTTTTTCACTTCTAATAGATCTGGTGGAAAAGGTAGAGATGATATTTATTCTTTCATTTTACCACCTTTAGTTTTTAGCATTAGTGGTTTTGTAAAAGATGTAAAAGATGCATCTGTTTTATCTGGTGTAAAAGTAAAATTGATGGGCAGCGATGGAACTATTACAGAAGTGGTAACAAACGGTGAAGGCAATTTTAAGTTTCCATTAAAAGCAAATACAGATTATCAAATTACTGCTTTTAAAAAGAAGTTTTTTATTGAAAAAACTAAAGAAACTACCAAAGGAGTTAAAAAAAGTAAGGAGTTCACAACAGAAATTTTTTTAGAAACTTCTATAAAGCCTATTGTTTTGGAAAGTGTACAGTATGATGTTGGTAAATTTGATCTAAGACCGGAAGCAATGGCTGAATTAGATAATCTTGTTATTGTTTTAAATGATAATCCAGATATGATTGTTGAATTAAGTTCACATACAGATTTCACTGGAAATTATGAAGAAAACAAAGAATTATCACAAAAAAGAGCACAATCTGTTGTGGATTATCTTGTTGATAAGGATATTGCTGCAGAACGTTTAACTGCTAAAGGTTATGGTTCAGATGAACCAAGAGTTATTGATGAAAGATTAGCGTCTAAATTTCCGTTTTTAAATATTGGAGATATTTTAAATGAAAATTTTATTGTAAATTTAACTTCAAAAGAAGAAAGAAAAGACGCTCACCAATTAAATAGGCGTACAGAATTCAAAAATCGTCAAAAATAAATTATAAAAAATGACAATTAAAAAATTAATTGTCATTTTTTTTTCAATATTATGAAAAATTTAAATTCTATTTTAGAAAATACTTTTTACAAAAGTATTATTGGAGATAAAAATCAAAAAATAAATAATATTCATTTTAATTCCAAAATTGTAAAAAAAGATGATTTATTTATTGCGACAAAAGGATTAAGAACAGATGGACATTTTTTTATAAAAAATGCCATAGAAAATGGAGCAAATACAATTATTTGCGAAAAACTTCCGGAAATTTTAAAAACAACAACAACTTATGTTCTTGTAAAAAATTCTTTAAAAATTTTGCCAATTATTGCAAAAAATTTTTTTCAAAATCCCTCAGAAAAATTAAAATTAATTGGAGTTACCGGAACAAACGGAAAAACAAGTATAGCGACATTATTATATCGTTTATTCAAAAAACTTAATTATAAAGTTGGTTTGATTTCAACCATAGAAAATTTTGTTGATAATAAGAAATATAAATCTACTAAAACTACTCCGGATATAATTTCATTGAATAATTTAATTTCAAAAATGGTTAATTCAAAATGTGAATATTGTTTTATGGAAGTTAGTTCGCATGGAATAGACCAAAAAAGAATAAATGGATTAAAGTTTACCGGAGGAATTTTTACTAATTTGACACACGAGCATTTGGATTATCATAAAAATTTTTTAGAATATTTGAATGTTAAAAAATCTTTTTTTGATAATTTACCAAAAGAAGCTTTTGCTCTAAGTAATTTAGATGATAAAAACGGAAAAATTATTTTACAAAATACAAAGGCAAAAAAATTTACTTATTCATTAAAAAATTTTTCTGATTTTAAAGCAAAAATTTTAGAAAATCATTTTGACGCTACTTTCGTAGAATTTGATAAAAAAGAACTTTGGACACGTTTTATAGGAGAATTTAATATTTATAATTTGCTTGCAGTTTATGCTTGTGCTTCAATTTTAGGAGAAAATAAATTAGAAATTTTAAAAATTATTAGTAATTTAAAATCTGTTAATGGACGTTTCGAAACTATTTTTTCAGAAGAAAAAAAAATTACTGTGATAATTGATTATGCACATACTCCAGATGCTTTAAAAAATGTTTTAGAAACTATTTTAAAAATAAAGAAAAAAAACCAAAATTTAATTACTGTATTTGGTGCAGGAGGTGATAGAGATAAAGAAAAACGTCCCAAAATGGGAAAAATAGCATCAATTTTAAGTGATAAAATAATTTTAACTTCTGACAATCCACGTACAGAAAATTCAGAAGAAATTATTTCTGACATAAAAAATGGTATTTCTAATGCAGATTTAAAAAAAGTAATTTCCATAAGAAATAGAAAAGAAGCAATAAAAACAGCGATTATTTTAGCAAAAAAAAATGATATTATTATGATAGCAGGAAAAGGTCATGAAAATTATCAAGAAATAAATGGTGTATTTTATGATTTTGACGATAAAGAAATAAGCAAAAATTTTTTATTTGAAATTTAAATATTGAAAATGATAAATTAAATTTTTTTTTTTTGAAAAATGAGAAAATTTTATGATTTTATTAATTAAAAAAAAATTTTTTTCAAAAACGACCAAAATTTTAACCATATGCGTCAAGCGTCCACGCCATAGCCGTCAGTCTAAGGAATAAATTATTGA
>JAOZVH010000176.1:7041-7239 GCA_029938235.1 Bacteroidales bacterium | reverse complement strand
TAAAAAATTACTTTTAAGTATTCAAAACAAAACTATGACAGAACAAAAACAAATAATTAATAAAATTTTTGAAAAATGGAAAGACAACTTAGAACAAATTGACGATGTTCTTGTTATAGGTGTAAAAATTTAAAATTAAATTTTAATTTCAAATTAATTTTTTTTTCAAAAATCGTGAAAATTTTAATATTTTTTATT
>JAOZVH010000176.1:0-6941 GCA_029938235.1 Bacteroidales bacterium | reverse complement strand
TGAAAATAAAAAAAAATTTTTTTTTCAAAAATCGTGAAAATTTTAAGATTTTTTATTTGAAAATAAAAAAAAATTTTTTTTTCAAAAATCGTGAAAATTTTAAGATTTTTTAATTTGAAAATAAAAAAAATTTTTTCAAAAAACGCCAATATTTTAAAGAATTTTTAAATTTATAAAAATTTTTTCCAAAAAATGACGAAATTTAAAGATTAGTTATTTTTTTGTTTTTGAGCGATTTTATATAATAGATCAGCACATAAATCTATACCATTATCCCAATAAATTGTTTCCCAATCTTCATCATATTGCACAGTTTTAAAATACTCTTCATTTAATAATTCATTAAAAATATTACTTGGCTCTTCTGCCCATTCTTTAATTTGTTCTTTTAAATTTATTTTTAATATTTCTTTATTTAGAAATTCTAAAGTCAAAATAAAAGCTTCTATTTTTATTAATTTTTTTAAAAATTCATTTTATTTCTTTTAATTTAGGCTTTCCTTTTTGTGCTTCTTCCCAATTTTTGAGCAATTTTTTTTTATTCTTTTTAGACCATTTTTTAATTTCTTTTTTTTAGTAGGCATTTTTCCTGCTATTACTTCACCGTTATCAATATTTACCGAACATTTATATTCTGCATATTTCGCATGAAAATGTGGTGTGGATGGTCTTTCACAAATATTTTAATAAAAATCCAAAAATTTAGATAAAATTGGCATAATATATTTTTTAATTTTAAAATTAAAAAAAAATTTTTTTTCAAAAAAATGCCAATTTTTTAATGATTTTTAAAATTACATTTTTGTAATTTTAAATTCTGTACGTCTGTTTAATGCTCTTCCTATTGAAGTGTTATTTGTTGTTATTGGTTTATTTTTACCGAAACCTTTATGTGACAATCTATTTTTATCTATAGCATTTTCAATAAGAAAATAAAAAACCGCTTTTGCTCTATGTTTTGAAAGAATTAAATTATTTGCATCCATTCCAATATTATCTGTATGTCCGCTGATTTCTATATTTAATTTTGGATTTTCATTTAAAAATAACAATAAATTTTTTAAATATTCCATACTAATTTCATCAAGTTCATAAGAATCTGTTTCAAAATGTACACTTTCTAATTTCATACTTTCACCAATTTTTATTTTCTTCATTTTTATGTCTGATTTTACAACTTTCCCTTTTTCTAAATTATTCATATCAAATTCTTCTGTACTAAAAAAATAATCTTTTTTTTGAACCGTCATAATAAATTCACCTTCTCTATTTGTTTCTACCACAAGAACATAATTTCCTTCTTCATCTACCATTGCAAAATTTTTCTCTTTATTTTTTTTATTCAATAGTTCAACTTTTGCTCCGGTGAGCGCATTTCCATTTTCATCAAAAATTTGCCCTTTTATAAATAAAACTTCTTGTGGTTTGACTTTATCATGTAATTCAGAAGAATATATTTCCCAATCTTCTTTTTCGTGATTTTCGGATAATGTGTTAGAGGAAAAATAAATATTTTTACCATCTCTACTAACCACAAAACCAACTTCATCATTTTCTGTATTTATCGGATAACCAATATTTTTAGGTTTGTTCCATTTTCCATTTTTAAACCTCGAAAAAAATATATCAAAAGAACCCAAACCAAAACGACCATCAGAAGAAAAATAAAGAGTTCTATTATCACTGTGAATAAATGGAGTTTTATCATTTCCTTCTGTATTAATTGTTTCACCGAGATTTACCGCCTTAGACCATTCACCATTTTTATTTTTTTTAGAATAATAAATATCTAATTTTCCAAAACCTCCTTCTCTTGCACTAGCAAAATATAAAGTTTTGCCGTCTGCAGAAATACTTGCTTGTCCTTCCCATGTGTGTGGCGAATTAATGTTCGGACCTAATTTTTTTAATGCAGACCATTTACCATCTATATGATCAGAAGTATAAATATCACAATTTTTATAAGATGTATGTTTGTCTCTTTCAGAATCGCAAACGGTTAAAAAAATATGTTTATTGTCCATAGTTATACTTGCTCCACCTTGATTTTGATTATCTACATTAAAAGGAAATGGCATACTTTCTCCCTTAGAAAAAACTAAATAATCTTCTTCTTCTTCTAGGATTTTGCTAAAAGTAAATTCTTCCACTAATTTTTTATTTTTATTTTTAATTTCTTTTTTATATCTGTGTGTATAAAAAAAATATTCTCCATCAGGTGTAATGAGTGGTAAATATTCATCTTCATCAGTACAAAATGATAAAAGTCTTGGATTAAATGGAACAGGATTATTTATTAGATAATTATATTCTTTAATATTATGAAGCATTTTATTTGCATTCCTATAATTCTCAATTCCTTTTTTTTTAATTTCGAAATTTTCTATAAAAAAACTCAATTTTTTATCGGATTTTTCAAATTGTCTTTTTTCATAAAGATGTGTTCCTAAATAAAAAAAAGAAGAATAATTATACAAAGAAGGACAATATTCTGCAACTTTTCCAAAATAAACAAAAGCATTGTTAGAATACATCTCATATTTATCAATTTTATTTTTATTATCAATAAATTTTAATGCTTTTTTATAGTTTATGTTTGCAAGTTCGTAATATGCTTTTGCATATTTTGGCTCTACTTCTATTGCTTTTTCAAATAAATTATAGGCATTTTTTTCGAAAAATTTTAAATTATCCATTGCTTTTTCATAAAAAGCAATGGCTTTTTTATTAGTAATTTTTATACAAGGTTTTTCATCATCATTTTTTGAACTAAATGATATTAATACTATTATTAAAATAAATAAATAAAAATTTTTCATAAAAAATTATTTTTATGGAATAACGATATTTTTTATAAATTTATATTTAATTAAAAAATAAATAAATTTAAATTATGTTTTTCCATTAATTTTAAAAATCCAAATTAAAACCAAAACTTATTTTTAAAGGTTCTTGTGGTACTTTATCAAAAGTACCATCTCCAACATGATAAATTTTAGAATTTAATAAATTTGTAAATTTCATAAAAAATGCAATATTTACATTATCATTTTTCAAAAGATTATATTTCATAGATAAATTTAAATATATAAATTCATCATTTGTAATTGGATTTTTGTAGGTAGAATTTCTATGATGACTTTTTGTTCTGTACAATAATTTTGTAAAAAAAACTACCTTTTTAAAATTAATTCCAAGACCAGTTTTAACAGTTTTTTTTTGCATTAAATTTTAAAGGTTCATTTTCATTATCAGATAATATTTCTCCGTCAGAATAAGTGTATGATGAAAAGAAATTAATTAAAAATTTTGAGATTTTTTTTCTATAATCTATTATAAAAGTTCCACCGTAAGTTTCTGCTTCGCCTTTATTTACAGCCCTTTCGAGGGTAGTGGTACAAATATAATGTTAGTTGTTAATTAATTTATTATAATTTATTTAATAAATGTATCAACCTAAATCAATATTCATTTCTATATCTGGGTATCGTCAATAGATTCATTATACACAATATGAAACATTTTCATAAATTTTTATTAAATTTGCATTTTTTTTTTAATTTTATTTGAGCGTTTCTTATCAAAACGCTACCATATATAATAAAATCTGTAATTTTTATTCGCACAAAATCTGATGGTAAATTTATAAAAAAACGGATATATGCATCCAAATTTGAAACATATTAAAACAAATTCAGAAATATATTCGCTCATTAATAAATATTAATCAAGTATTTTGATTTTGAAATAAAATGATATATCCATTATAACAAATTGAAACCACAAATTTTACAACGATATATTGTTTTTTATAATTAATGTATACCATATTTGATAATATCATTTAAGAACATAAGGACATATAAATTTTTCATAATTTTTTTTTGCAATATAAAAAAAATATTGTAAATTGAAAAAAAAAACGGGAAAAAGCATTATATTTATACCAAACCAAAAAATTACCGTTTTTTGAAAAAAAAATTTTTTTTTCAAAAAATAAAATCATAAAAAAATCCGTTAGAAATTGAATTTAAATTCAATTTTTTTTTATTTATTGTAGAAATTTATTTATTGAAATAATTTTTTTACAAATTGAAAGTACATAGAAATTTAAAAGACATAAAATTAAAAAAATCGGTTATAAGTATAGGAACTTTTGACGGTATGCATTGCGGACATTTGAAATTAATCAAGCATTTAAATGAAATTGCAAAAAAATATTGCTTAACTTCTGTTTTATTAACTTTTTTTCCACATCCAAGAATAGTACTCAAAAAAGATGAAAATTTAAAATTTTTGAGTGATTTAGAAGAAAAAATTTTTTTAATAAAAAAGAAAACAAAAATTGAACATTTATTTATTATTGAATTTACAAAAGAAATTTATGAAATGTCTGCTTTTGATTTTGTTAAAAAAATTCTTTTGAAAAAATTAAATTTAAAATATTTAATTCTGGGACCAGATCATCATTTCGGAAAAAATAGAGAAGGAAGTTTTGAAAATTTATTAAAATTTAGTAAAAAACTTGATTTTCAAATGGAAAAAATTTCGTATTTTCAAAAAAATAATATTAAAATTAGCTCTTCAAAAATTAGAAATCTCTTATTGAACGGAGACATAAAAACTTCTAATTTTTATCTAAATTATGATTATTTTTTTTCTGGAAAAGTTATAAAAGGTAAACAAATTGGTAGAAAAATTGGTTTTCCAACTGCAAATATTTCATTAGAAAATGAAAATAAATTAATTCCGAAAAATGGAATTTATGGGGTGAAAGTTTTTTATAAAAATCAATTTTACGACGGAATGCTAAATATTGGTCATCGTCCAACTTTGAAGGAAAAAAATAAAATAAAAACCATAGAAGTGAATATTTTTAATTTTGAAAAAAATATTTATAATGAAAAATTAACAATCTTTTTTAAAAATTGGATACGAGAGGAAAAAAATTTTTCAAGTTTAGAAGAATTAAAAAGACAATTATTTTTTGATAAAAAACAAATTTTAAATATTTCAAAATGAAAAAAATTTTAATATTAATAGATTGGTTTTTACCTGCTTACAAAGCTGGAGGACCAATACGTTCGGTTGCAAATTTAGTTTTTCATTTGAAAAATAATTTTGAATTTTTCATTATTACTTCTGACAGAGATTTGAATGATGAAAATCATTTTAAAAATATTATTTTTGATAAATGGATAAAAAATTACGGAATAAATATTTTTTATTTACATAAAAAGAAAATAAATTATCAATTTTTAAAAAACTTTATAAAAAAAGAAAAAATAGATTTTATTTATTTGAATAGTTTTTTTTCTTTTAATTTTACAATTTATCCATTAATTTTATTTAAAATTTTAAATTTTAGATTAAAAATTATAATGGCAACACGAGGAATGCTATCGCAAAACGCTTTGAAAATAAAATCATCTAAAAAAAAAGTTTTTATATTTTTAGCAAAAAAATTTAAAATATTTAATGGATTGACATTTCAAGCATCAACAGAAATTGAAAAAAAAGAAATAATAGAAGTTTTTGGAAAAAAAGTAAATATAAAAGTGGTTTCTAATTTACCAAGTTTTGTAAAAAAAATTGATAATTTTTCAAAAGAAAAAAACAAAGCAGAATTAAATTTGATTTTTTTATCGAGGATATCTAAGGAAAAAAATTTGCTTTTTTTTATTAAAATATTAAAAAAATATGAATTTTTAGGAAAAATAAATTTTTTTATTTATGGAAATATAGATGAAAAAAATTATTGGAATATTTGTAAAAAAGAAATTTCTGATATTAAAAAAAATAATATTCAAATTTTTTATAAAGGAAGTATAGAAAATTTTTTAGTTGGCAAACTTTTAAGAAAATTTCATTTTTATATTTTACCTACTTTAAATGAAAATTTTGGACATTCAATTTTTGAGGCATTTTCTAATGCTTGTCCGTCTATTATCAGTGATGAAACTCCATGGAAAGATTTAGAGAATAAAAATATCGGTTGGGATATTTCTTTGAAAGATGAAAAAAAATGGGTCTTTGTAATTCAAAATTGCTTAAATATGGAAGAAAAAGAATATAATCAAATTTCAAGAAATTCATATGATTTTGCTGTAGATTTTTTTAAAGATGGCAAAATTATTGATAATAATAAATTATTATTTGATAATTAAAAAAATATATTATTTTTATCAAAATTTCAAAATTTTATTTTAAAAGATATGAGAAACTACGTTTTTATAATTACAATTTTTTTATTTGCGAGCAATTTTGTTTTTTCACAAAGTAAAACTTTACATAATTTTAAAGCAAAAGATATAGATGGGAAAGATTTTAATTTTTCTCAATTAAAAGGAAAAAAAATAATTTTAGTAAATACTGCTTCTAAGGCTTCATACACTCCACAATATGAAAAACTTGAGGAAATTTATAGGAAATATAATAAAAAATTAGTCGTTGTTGCATTTCCAAGTAATGATTTTCTTAAACAAGAGCCTGAGAGTAATAAAAAAATAAAAAGTTTTTGTAAAAGAGAATTTGGAGTAACTTTTCCGATTATGAGTAAAATTTCTGTAAAAGGTGAAGAAATTCATCCCATTTATAAATGGTTAACACAAAAGTCAGAAAATGGTGTTTTGGATACAAAAATTAGATGGAGTTTTCAAAAATTTTTAATTGACGAAAAAGGTCATCTTGTAAAAAAAGTTAATCCAAGTACAAGTCCAGATGATGAAGAAATAATAAATTGGATAGAAGGAAAATCATTTTAAAATTAAAAATTTGAGTGGATTTTATTTTTATTGTTTTTTTGTTTTTGTTTTTTTGTTTAAACATTCCACTCAAATTAATTTTATGCAAATTGGAAGAAAAAGATAAATTAATAAAAATGTTGCAGGAACAATTAAAAAATAAAAATTTATAATTATTATTTATAATAAAATTATATA
>JAOZVH010000175.1 GCA_029938235.1 Bacteroidales bacterium | reverse complement strand
CATCATAAGAAAAATCCCATTTTACCATACTAAATTGAGCGGATACAAAAAAAATTTTTTTTTAAATTATAAAATTCATAAAAAATTGGCGTTTTTTGAAAAAAAATTTTTTTAAATTTTAAAATTCATAAAAAATTGGCGTTTTTTGAAAAAAAATTTTTTTAAATTATAAAATCATTAAAAAAAGGCCATTTTTTGAAAAAAAAATAAATGGTGGAGGAAATTTTACAGATTATACTTTTGAAAGATTTAATAAAGATATAAATAATAAGCCTAATATGTTGGTTAGTGGTTTTATAAATGGTAGATTAATTTATATTTTAGAATTTCCTTTTTCTTTTAATGATTTTGTAAAAAAATTAGAAAAACAATTAAATAGACGTTTTCCATCAGGAGATAAAACAGGGCAATATTTAAGAAGTGCAAATTTTTACTATAATGATTTTATTAATTGTAAAAATTTAAAAGTTATTTTTTTACTTAAAAAAAGTAAATTAAAAGATTATAAAAATTATGTAATTAAAAATTTTTATCAATTTTTAGAAAAAAAAACAGAATTATGAAAAATTTGAAAAATACAATTTTACAAGGAGATGCTTTAAGTGTTCTAAAAACACTTCCTAATGATTTTGTGGATTTAGGAATTACTTCACCACCTTATAATAAAAAAGAAAAACAAAAAGGTTGGTTAGTAAAAAATGTTCTTTATCATGCAAGTTCAGATAAATTACCTGAAGCAGACTATCAAAAACAACAAATTGAAGTTTTAAACGAACTATATAGAATAACAAAAACTGGAGGTTCGTTTTTTTATAATCATAAAATTAGGTGGGAAAAAGGAGAATTATTACATCCTTTTTTGTGGTTAAATAAAACAAATTGGGCTATAAAACAAGAAATTATTTGGGATAGAATGATTGCCGCAAATATTAGAGGTTGGCGTTTTTGGCAAGTAGAAGAACGTATTTATTGGCTTTATAAGCCTATTAATAATAATAAAATAGGAGAAGAATTAAAGTCAAAACATGCTCTGCTTACGTCTATTTGGCGATTTTCACCTGAACGTGATAACCCACATCCTGCACCTTTCCCGATAAAATTACCTACTCGTATTATTTATTCAATTTTAGATAAAAAAACACATAAAACTATTATTGACCCTTACGCTGGAAGTGGTACAACATTAGTAGCTTCCAAACTTTTAAATCATAATTTTATAGGAATTGAAATTGCAGAGCCTTATATTGATTATGCAAACAAACGTTTGCATAATGCAGAAGATGAACGTTTAAAAATAGATAAAGAAATTAATTTACATAAGGTTAATAAAACATTTAAAGAAAGAAAAGCTGAAGGAAAATTTGTAGGAAAATTTAAAAAAAATGTAGAAAAAAAAATAATTTCTAAACAAAATAATCTTTTTTAATAAAAAGATAGTTCTATTTGATATTTTTAACTTTCCGAATTTTTAGCATTTCATCAAGATTAAATTAAAAAACATTAAAATTTTGGACAAATTATGAAAAAAGTTTTTTTTTATTTTGAAATTAAAAACATTAAAATTTTGGGCAAATTATGAAAAAAATTTTTTTTATTTTGAAATTAAAAATATTAAAATTTTGTAAACACCGGAGGTATTCCAGACGCAAATTCTATTCCTATTTCTAAGGAAAATTCTGATTTATCTATGGATGCTGCTGCTTGTATAGCTTGTGGGCTTGTGTTGCAAATTGTAAAAACTCCTCTGCTATGTTATTTGTTTCTGCGAAAGTTTCCCAATTTGCTTTATTGCCACAAGGTAGAACAGAAGCAAAAATAAGAGTTCTAAATATGATAAAAACTATGGATGAAGCAGGTTTTGGTAATTGTACAAATACCGGAGCTTGTGAAGTGGAATGTCCAAAAGAAATTTCCATTTCAAATATTGCTCGTATGAATAGAGAATTTCTGTGTGCGAATTTTTCTTAATTTTTAAAAATTTTTTAATTTAAAATTCCAAAAGATTAAAAACTTTTGGAATTTTTTTTTCAAAAAATCGCCAATTTTTTAATGATTTATTTTAAATAAAAAAATTTTTTTTCAAAAAAACGCCATTTTTTTATGAATTTTATAATTTTAAAAAAATATTTTTTTAAAAATATTTTTTTACTTTTACATTTTTTAATTATTAAAATAATCTCTATGAGAATAAAAGAAATAAATATAAAAGGACTTTTTGGTATGTTCGACCATGATATATCATTAAACTTGGAAAATCATATTACAATAATTTATGGAATAAATGGTATTGGAAAAACAATGTTTTTTAAGATTTTAGATTGTTTTTTTAATTCAAAGTTTAGTCAATTAGTAAAAAAACCATTTGAAGAACTTAACATTCATTACAATGACAATTCTTTTTTTAAACTATCTAATGAAAAATCAAAATTTTTTATTTATTTTTTCGATAAGAAAGGAAAAAAAGAACATACATTTGATTTAAGTAAATATAAAGATAATAAAAATGATCTTCGTATTCTCAAAGAATTAGAATATATGCTTCCTGTCTCTAAAATTGATACAGATAGATACATTTTTCATGAAACAAATGAAGTTTATACTTATGAAGAATTGATTAATAAATTTTCTGATATGTTACCAACAGAATTATTAAAAAGATCTGTAAAAATTAAAAATATCAAAGAATTAGAAAAATTAATAAGACAACTAAAATTATATTTTATAGAAACACAAAGGTTAATAAAGTTTAATCCTTATTATAGAAGAAATATATCTTCTAGTTCTATGAGTATCCGAAGACAACAATCAAATTTTAAAATTGATACTGTAAAAAATTATTCAGAAGATTTATCTCGAATAATTCAAGAAAAACATAATGAATATTCCAGACTTTCAGAAAAATTAGAACTTTCACTCGGAAAACGTTTGATGAATAAAAAAATAGAAACAATTATTACTAATATTCAAGATCTAAAAAAAGAAAATAAAAAGTTAGAAAAAAGTAGAAATGAATTTAAATCTGTCGGTTTATTTGAAGATGCAATAGAGGAAAAATTTAATATTCCAGATGATATTGACACATTGACTCATGCTGTTTTATCTGTCAATATTTATGATATGAAGGAAAAATTGAAAATATTTGATGAACTATATGCAAAGTTAAATATTTTTCTTGACATACTAAATAATAAAAGGTTTTCTTATAAACAAATATCAATTCATCCAAAAAAAGGATTTGTTTTTAAGAATGCTAATGAAAAACCCTTAGAAGTAACAGACTTATCATCAGGTGAACAACATGAAATTGTTATGTTTTACGAACTTCTTTTTAGAGTTCCAGAAACCTCTCTTGTTCTTATTGATGAACCAGAGATATCCTTACATATTGCTTGGCAAAAAGATTTTCTTAATGATATGTCTGAAATTGTTAAAATTCGTAATTTTGATATTCTTATAGCAACTCATTCGCCATCAATTATTGATGGAAACTGGAATTTAACTGTTGAACTACAAAAACCACAATAAACTATGAGAAAATATATAGACAAAAATTATATTTATGGTGAAATAAAATTGTGGAAAAGTTCAAGAAAAAATAATGCTGTAGGTATTGCTGTTGAAGCAAGATCAGATAAGTTATTTTTTCAAAAATTTTTTTCAGAAAACACATCTTTCTTTGAAACTTATGGATTTTCTAATCTCTTAGAAGTAATCAAGGAAATAAACAAAAATAATGATAAAGGTTTTATAGGAATTATTGATCTGATTTTCGTAGAATTGAAAATGAAAAAATAATTTTTGATAATATTTTTATTACAGACGGTCATGACATAGAAATGATGACAATTAATTCGCAGGCATGGAATGAAGTTTTTAATTTTCATGTTGACCAAAACAAACTTAAAAAAATTGAAAATTCAAAAAAGAAAAATTTTAAAGAGCATATTTTTAATTTATCAAAACAGATCGCCTGTATTCGTTATTTAAACGAAATCCAAAATTTAAAATTAATTTTCAGAAAATTCAAAAAAGATAATAAGGCAAATTTTATAGATTATTCAAAATTTATAGACAAAGAAAGTCTAGATATTGATAATAAAAAGATGATAAAAATCATAGAAAATAAATCAAATATTATAAGATTATTTGAAAATAATCCACATTTAAAATTAGAATTAGAAAAAATATGCAAAGAAAACTACGAAATAACAGAATTTTGTAACGGACATGATATTTTGAATATTTTTGCTTTATCTTTAAAAAAAGCAATTTCAAATAAAAATATTGCAGGAATAGAGATTGAAGATCAATTAATTATAGCTTACAGATATGAAGATTTTAAGATAACTAAACTTTATAAATCTCTAAGAAATTGGGAAACAAAAAATTCTGAATACAACTTGTTTATTGATTAATAAACATAAAGTCATTTTAAAATTTAATTTTTTTTCAAAAAATGCCAAAATTTAAATGTTTTTTAAAAAATTTTTTTCAAAAAACTACCAAAATTTTAACATTTTTTAATTTCAAAATAAAAAAAAATTAATTTTAAAAATTGAATTTTTTAAAATTAAAAAAAATTTTTTTTCAAAAAACTACCAAAATTTTAACATTTTTTAATTTCAGATTAAAAAAATTTTTTTTCAAATTCGTCCAAAATTTTAATATTTTTTCATTTTAAAATAAAAAAATTTTTTCAAAAAAACGACAAAATTTTAATGATTTATTTTAAATAAAGAATTTTTTTTTCAAAAAAAACGACAAAATTTTTTATTTTTTAAATTTATATTTGCAATAAATAAAATTAAAAAAAATGAATAATAAAACAAATAATTCTGAATATATCATAATTCCAAATCCAATTTACGATGTGGTTTTTAAATATTTAATGCATATGATGATAGCGCCATGATAATATTATCAACATTGATAAATGAAAAAATTGTACATCTTGATTTTCGTCCTTTGACACATGCTAAGAAAAAAACAGATTATGAAAATATCAAACAAATTGAGTGCTTAAAAAATAAGAGATATAAAAAAACAAAGGATAAAATATTAAATTTAGAAAATCTTTCATCCCTGGAAAAGGAAAAAAAAATTAGGAAATAAAAATTAATACCCAAAAACTAGAAAGATATAAAATTATTTCATCTGGATTTCACGGCTATAATTGAATTGGAAGACGGAAAGAAGAAATGGTAATGATAGAGTTACAAAAGCAGAGGAGGTTAGCGATATTTTTAGATTTCGAGAATATACTTGCTCTAATTTAACAAAAAAGAGAAGATTATCTGTGATAGATAGAGAAACAAATAATAAAAGAACTATAGAAAATATTATTCGTATAATACCAATATTTATTTTAAATTTTACCATAGAAAATGAAATAAAAGATAAATGATAAAAACAAAAACTCTAAAAAATGGAATATTTACAAATAAAAATTTTCATTCGAAAAACAAATTTATTGATGAATTAAGCTACGAAATTTATGTTATACAACTACCATATTTAAATATGGTTGAAAAAAATTCCCTAGAAAATGATCAATATAAAAATAAATTATATGCCTTATTAAAAATATTTGACCAAAGATATGTCTTACAAAATAACGAACATCGTTTACGTCTGGCAAGAAAAATTTTTCCAAAATCATTGGATAGGGTTTTAAAAAGATTGCAAACAGCGGACATAGATAATCCACTTTTGGAAAAACAAATGAGTGCTAAGATGCTTATAAAGAATTTTGAAGGAAAGAGATAATAAAATAAGCTTTTATAAATCTAAATATTAGAAAAAAATAAAGAACTCGGAGAAAAAAATAAAGAACTCGGAGAAAAAAATAAAGAACTCGGAGAAAAAAATAAAGAACTTTATAAAGAAAAAAAAAATGTTATTGAAAAAGATAAAATGATAATTGAATTGGCAAAAAATTGAAAGAAAATAATTTCTCAATTTCTATGATTATGAATAAAACAAAACTTTAAAAGAAGAAATTGAAAGATTATAATAAAAAATTTTTTTTATTTTGAAATAAAAAAATCTTAAAATTTTGTACGAATTTTGAAAAATTTTTTTTTATCTTTAAAAATGTTAAAATTTTGGTCATTTTCTGCACAGTGCGTTGTTTTCACCGCACAATTATTTATCCTAAATTTATAATTGTTGAAAATACCGCAAGTGTGCAAAAAATAAAATCATTAAAAAATTGGCGTTTTTTTGAAAAAAAATTTTTTTTTTTAATTATAAAAAATCATTAAAAAATTGGCGTTTTTTTGAAAAAATTTTTTTTATTTTGAAATTAAAAAATGTTAAAATTTTGGCATTAAAAAAAAAAAAAATATTTTATTACTTTGCAAGTAAGATAGTTTAATCTTTATCTATTAAATATTTTACATTTTGTATAGATTCTGAAATGAAAGTAAGAGAAAATTATGTTAAAAAAAACAATTAGAATTATGTTGAAATTTACATTCGCAATTACTTTGGCAATTATATCTGGAAATATTTTTGGACACTTCATAATGGTTGAAAATAATAATTTTTATCAAATAAAAGAAACAACAGTAATTTATTTGAATTCCAAACAAGCAAATGATTATTTAGAGAAAACAAATTATTTTACAGAACAAAATTTATTATCAATTTCTTTAAAAACAAAAGGACAGATTAACAATGATCACATAAAGACCGCACAAAATGAATACCAAAAATACATATCTGATAATTTGTTGGAATGGAAAGGAAGTGATAAAAAATATATAAATAAAAGATTTAATAACCTACTTCCATATATCAAAAAATATACAAACGCAGTTTTAGTAGATACCATTTTTTTAATTAAATCAAATAAAAACATTGAATTTTCCTCTCCTTTTACAAAAGGAAAAGCAATTGTTATTCCTGAAAGTGATATTCCTTCATTTGTAACAAGTTGGTTAAATAAAAACTTTTTTGAACAAACATTGGCTCACGAATTATTTCACATTTATTCATCTAATAATTTGAAACATAGAGAAGAACTTTATTCACTTATTGGTTTTGAAAAAATTAAAAATTTTTATCTCTCCAATGAATTAAAAAAAATGCAAATTATTAATCCAGACGATAACATATCTGATTATTTTAAAATTTCTTTAAAAAATCCAGAAGATAATGAAAAACAAGATTTTATTGTCTTAATACTTTCTAAATATCCAAAATATGAAGGATATAAAGGATTGCTTTCAAGAATAAACTTACTT
>JAOZVH010000024.1:16567-24199 GCA_029938235.1 Bacteroidales bacterium | reverse complement strand
TTATTTTTAATAAATTTCAATAGATTTTTTGATAATTTCGTCTAATTCTTTTTTACTTGCTGATTTACCATAAATAAAAGTAGAACAAAGAAAAATAAATTCCTCTTTATTTAAAGAAAATAAATTTTTCGCAATGAGAACTTCCAAAGAAGCACGCTCAAAAATCTCATCTATTGCTTTTTTCTCAAAATTTAATGTATTCTTTAAACATTCAAAATCGGAACTTTTACTCTTGGAATACAATAAATGAAATGATTTTTCTATGATAGACTTTTTTATTAAAGCATCACAATTTGGAATAGGTAATTCATAAATATAATTCATTGTTAAATTAGCAGAAATTTTATTTCTAATGTAATAATTCAAAGTTAATGAATTAAATAAAGACATTAAAAATAATAAATCCTCTTCTTTTACCTTTTTTTGTAAAATCTTATTTTCATTTTTTTCATAAGAAAAATTTACTAAATAATTCATAGAATGACCTATAAAAACATTCTTCGGAACTATACAAGAAATTAAACTTCTTTCATTTGTAGAACCAGCAATTGCTCTATAAACTAAGCGAACATTTTCAAAATCTAATTTGAAATTTTCATTTTCAAAAATTTCTTTTTGTTTTTTTAAGGTTTTTTTTGAAATTTTATTTATACGTTTAATTTCTTTTCTTTTTAAAATTTCATAAGCCTTTTCTTTTTTTATTAAATATCTTTCTCCATTAAAATTGGAATTAAATTGATGTATCATTTTTCCCTCATATAATTTACAATATTTTTTTTTATTCTTTAAAAGTTCTTGTTTTTCAAATAAATAACTTGCTGTTGTCATGTTAAATTCACTTCTTAAAATGAAATTTGTTTCACCTAATAATTTATGTTTACCAAGAATTTTATTACATAAATTATAATCTTTTTTTGTTTTAAATTCCATTATAGAAAAATTTTCTTTGGAAAAATGTTTAATTTTTTTGGCATTAAAAATAATTCTTTCTCTTTCGTAAAGTTCTTTTGGGTCTTGCATATAAAAACAAGATTCAAAATTATAATTCAAACTTGACGATTGTTTTTTTTCAGCATTAATTATTGTGTATTTGAATTGTGGGTGTACGTCTGGAAATAATTTTGTTTTATATCTATCATCTTTTTTTTCGAAATAACCTTTATTTTCAAAACTCAATAATTCTTTAAGTGTATTATTTTCAATAATTAATTTTCTTAAATCTTTACAACCTTTATCTGTTTGTATTCCTGACGGCACAAGCAAAAGTATATTTGCATTTTCACGAACCAAATTAAAATTTTTTTCTATAAAAAATTTAAAAAAATTAGGATTTCCTGTTTTTTGATATTTATATTCGCTATTCAATTTTATTAAATATTTAGAATAAAAATTTTTATATTTCTCCCAATTTTTTTTAAAATTTTCATCACTTTTTAATTTTTTTTTAAACCATTTATTAAAATCTAAAATATCTGTTCCATATTTTTCAACATTTGCAAATTCTTTTTTTACAGGATAAATAATTTCCCAGGGCGGATTGCTAATAATTCCTGAGAATCCGTATTTATTTTTCTTTAATAATTTTCCTTTTTCATCAAAAAAACAATAGAAAAATTCCAATGCAATAAAAGTAGGTTTATTAATAATTTCAATTTCTTCATTTAATCTATTTCTAATTTTGTTTTTAATTTCTGTAATTGGTTCAAGTAATTTAGGTTGATTAGAATTTTTCAAATAATTCGCTCTTATTTTGCATAATTTTTTTATTTCATTTGAAAATTCATTTTTCAAAATTTCCACTTGTTTTTCAATATCTAAATCATAAAGAGCATCAGCAGAAATAAAATTCATTTGTAAATTAGGAAGCACATAATTATCTGTTTCGGGCAATTTCCTAAAACTAAATATTGTCGGTTCAACTTTAATTGCTTCTTTCCATATATTTGTTTTTGCAGTTTCTAATGCTCTTTCGTCAATATCTATGGCAAAAATATGATTTAAAATAATACTTGCGAGTAATTTTCGTCTGTCACTTTCATCTTCCATCAAAATAAATTTCCTAAATTCTTTTGTATCTTTTACTATTTTTGGAACATTGCTAAACATATTTGTTTTTTGAAAATTCAAAACCCAATCTGTTGGTGCTTCCAACATACAATAAAATTTATAAATTTCACGAAATACTTTAATTAAAAAACTGCCACTTCCGGAAGATGGGTCAATAATTTTAATTTTTTTCATTTCAATGAAAAACTTTTTTGCTAATTTAATATCTTCATTTTCAATTGCTTTAATAATTTTTTCAATAAATGGCTGAAATAAATTTTTTACAATTTTCTCAGACATATAATTTGTCAGCGATTTTGGAGTGTAAAATATTCCTGCATCTTTTTTTTCTTCTGCGATAAAAGTTTCGTAAGCTTTTCCAAAAACATCTTCATCAATTTTACGGTAATTGTAATGGATCATTCCCTTTCCAAGTTTATACTCCCATTTACCAAAACCCATCACACGCTCAAAAATATTTTGAAAAGGTTCTAAATTAGGCTCTTTCAAATTTTCACGAGTAATAACATCTTTTTTAATATAATCCCAGATTTTAACTTTAAAAAGTTCGGTGTCGTAATAAGTATAAAACCAATTTTCAATTTCATTAAAAAAATTGTCAAAAACAATTTTTCGTCCTTTTATTTCCCAGTGTTCCTTAGCTTGAAAATATTTTTCTTCTATAAATTTGTAAGGAATTAATCCATAATCTTCCAGCGTTCTGATAAAAACTATTTTATTTAAAAATAAAACAATTAATTCCTCTTTACTTTTATGGTCAAAAATTTCAAAATTAATTTGATTAAAATTATAATACCATTTTTTTAAATCTTTAAAAAACTCGTTTTCTAATTCTGACTTTATTATTTTATCGTCTAAACGCCTAATTGTATCCCAAAAATTATTTGTTTGTAAATAATCTTTCAAAATCTCTATCAAACTAATTTCTAAAAATGGCTCAAAATCTAAAATAGCATCTCTGTTAAAAAGAAAAGTTTTGTGAAGGTTTGTAAGAATAATATATTCATTTTCTTTCAGATATTTTTGAATTTGTGCTTTATAAATTTTATAATTTAAATCTATTAAAATTAATTTTGTTTTTTTGGGATTTCTTTTATAAAGTGGTTTCAGTTCAATTTGTGTCGGAATATTTTTTGTTTCTTGTATTCTAAAATCAGCAAATCCTCCGGATTCTAATCTAATTTCTGTAAAAACATTTTTTTTATTTAGAATATCTAACAAAATTGTATGCAATAATTTAGATGTAGAATCTTCTGGTTTTGCTCCAATTTGCAAACTCAAATAAAAAAATTTTATTGGCTCGTAATTAAATTTTTGTAAAGTTTCATTTAGATTTTCAAATTCAACATTATTTAAATTAATTAATTTTTCTAACTGAGAAATAATATTTAATGCTTTTTTATTTTTCATAATTTTTTATAATTTTTTTTTCAAAAATAATTTTTTTAAATAAAAAATATTAAAATTTTGACGTTTTTTTGAAAAATATTTTTTTTTATTAATTTAAAATCATTAAAATTTTGGTGTTTTTTTTGAAAAAAAAAATTTTTTTAATAATTTTAAAATTATAAAATTTTGGCGTTTTTGGAAAAAATTTTTTTAATAATTTAAAATTATAAAATTTTGGCGTTTTTTGAAAAAAATTTTTTTAATAATTTAAAATTATAAAAATTTTGGCATTTTTTGAAAAAAAATTTTTTATTAATTTAAAAACATTAAAATTTTGGCGTTTTATTGAAAAAATTTTTTTTATTGAAATTTTGGACGAATTTTTAAAAAAATTTTTTTTATTAAAATATAATAAAAAAGTCATTTTAGAAAAAAATTTTTATTATAAATATGAAAGAAAATTTAAGAATAGTTTTTATTGGAACACCAGTTTTCGCTGTTGAAAGTTTAAAAATTTTAATTGAAAATAATTATAATATTGTTGGAGTTATAACTGCAACAGATAAATTCGACAGAAGAAAAAAGAAAATGAAATATTCTGCATTAAAAGAATTTGCTTTAAAAAAGAATTTAAAAATTCTCCAGCCAGAAAATTTAAAAAATATAGATTTTTTGAAAGAACTAAAAAGTTTAAAAGCAAATTTACAGATTGTTGTTGCTTTTCGTATGTTGCCAGAATTAGTTTGGAGAATGCCGAAATTTGGAACATTTAATTTACATGCTTCAATTTTACCACAATATAGAGGAGCAGCTCCGATTAATTGGGCGATTATAAATGGTGAAAAAGAAACTGGTTTAACAACATTTTTTCTTAAACAAAAAATAGACACCGGAGATATTATTTTTCAAAAAAAAGTTGAAATTTCTGATAAAGATAATGCAGAAACTTTGCATAATAAATTAATGTTGGAAGGTTCTAAATTAACTTTGAAAACTGTAAAAAGTATAGAAAACGATGATTTTAAAACTTTTATTCAAGAT
The DNA here is from genome assembly GCA_029938235.1 of Bacteroidales bacterium. Classification (GTDB taxonomy): domain Bacteria; phylum Bacteroidota; class Bacteroidia; order Bacteroidales; family 4572-128; genus 4572-128. Next base: position 19,702 of record JAOZVH010000024.1, on the reverse strand, counting down.
GAAATTATTTGTAAAAATGAAATTCTAAAAAATGCTCCAAAAATTTTTAAGGAAACTTGCAAAATAAATTGGGGAAAAAGTTCAAAAGATATTTATAATCATATTCGCGGTTTAAGTCCTGTACCTTGTGCATGGACGAATTTTTTAATAAAAAAAAAATGTAAAATCTTAAAAATTTTTTCTTCTAAAATAGAAATCTCTAAACATAATTTTGAAATTTGTAAAATTATTAGTGATAATAAAAATTATTTGAAAATTGCTGTAAAAGATGGTTTTATTTTTATAGAAGAATTGCAAATGATGGGTAAAAAAAGAATGCCAATAAAAAATTTTTTAAATGGTTTCAATGCTGAAGAAATTTCAATAAATTAATTTAATTTTTAATTAAAAAAAGTTTTTTGAAAAAAACGCCTAAAATTTAATATTTTTTATAAATAAAAAAATTATGATTATAATTTATAAAAATTAAATTTGTACGTTTTTTATATTGTTAAAAAATTTGTATTTTTAAATGAAAAAATTTATATTTATTTTTTTATTGTTTTTTGTTAAAAACATATATTCTCAAAATCTTAAAATTGGCATTTTAAATAATTTAGAATTGGATAATTTTAAAGTTGAATTATTGAGAGGTTCTTATGACGTTTTTGCGGACGGAAAAATGATCTTTGAAATGCGAAGAAACCTTCAATTGTCAGCAAAAATTTATGAAGATAAAATTATTCTTTATACAAAATATAAAATTCTCGGAAAATTTGACACAATTTACATTAAGAAAAAACAAAATATTTTAAGAAAATTACTTTTTTTAAAAAATTTTTTGAAAATTTCTTTGAAAAATAATTTTCAAAAAAATAGGACTTACGACGATAATTTAATTTTTTATTTAAAAAATAATAAATTTGTTTTAATTAACGAAATTGGTTTTATGAATTATATTGCAGGAGTTGTAGAAAGTGAAAGTGGTTCAAAATGTGAATTTGAATATTATAAAGCTCAGGCAATTCTTTGTCAAACTTACCTCCTAAGAAATAAAAACAAACATAAAAAAGATGATTTTAATATGTGTGATGGAGTTCATTGTCAGGCTTATAAAGGTAAAAATTTGAATAATAAAAAAATTTATAAAGCAAGTAGAAAATTTAAAAAATATATTGTTGTAGATGAGAAAAATAAATTTATTGACGCAGTTTTTTATGCAAATTGTGGAGGAGAAACTTGTAGAGCAGAAGATGTTTGGTCAAATAAAATTTCTTATTTAAAACCTGTAAAAGACACTTTTTGCATACACACAAGACAGGCAAAATGGAATAAAATAATTTCTTTTAAAGATTGGAAAAATTTTTTATTTGAAAAAGTGATTCCAATAAATGATTCCATAGATAAAGAAAAATTAAATTTTAAGCAAAAAGATTCTTTATTGTTTTCTTATTTTCTTCCAAAAAAGTATCCTACAAACAGTATTGAATTATTAAATGAAAAACAAAAAGATTCTTTGTTATTTGAAAATTCTTTTTTTGAACAAAAGAATAGAAGAAAAAATTTTGAATTTTTTGAAGAAAAAATTAAATTGACAAATATTAGATATTTTTTTAAATTACGTTCTACTTTTTTTGAGATAAAAAATATAGAAAATTCTTTACATTTTCAAGGTAGAGGTTATGGTCACGGAGTTGGATTTTGTCAGGAAGGAGCTATGGAAATGGCAAAAAAAGGTTTTAAATATAAAGAAATTATTAAATTTTATTATAAAGATGTAAATTTAAAAAAAAATAGGAATATTGAATTTAAAAATTAAAATTTATGATAGAAAAAATTATTTTTTTAAAAAATGTTGAAATTATTAGCTTTTACGGTGTAAAAGATGTTAATTTAAAAACCATAAGAAATCTTTTTCCCAGAGTAAAAATTATCGCAAAAGGTGAAGAAATTAAAATCAAAGGAGAAAAAAATGAAATAGAAAATTTTAAAAAAAAATTCTTTTTATTTATAAAACATTTGAATTTATATAATTCAATTAAACCATCAGACATAGAATCTATATTTTTTAATAAAGAAAAAAATACAGATTTTGAATATTCTGATAATAAAAACATTTTGCTTTTTGGGAAAAATGGAAAAACAATTAAAGCAAGAACATTAAATCAAAATTTAATGGTGAAAAATTCTTCTAAGAATGATATGTTATTTGCTGTTGGAGTTGCCGGAACAGGAAAAACTTATATGGCTGTTGCTCTTGCTGTCAAAGCTTTGAAAAATAAAGAAATAAAAAAAATAGTTCTTAGTCGTCCAGCGGTTGAAACAGGCGAACAACTTGGTTTTTTACCCGGAGATTTAAAGGAGAAATTAGACCCTTATTTACAACCACTTTATGACGCTTTACGAGAAATGATTCCAACAAAAAAATTAAATGAATATTTTAATGATGGAATTATTCAAATTGCACCATTAGCATTTATGCGAGGAAGGACTTTGTCAAATTCTTTTGTTATTCTGGATGAAGCACAAAATTCTACTTTAAATCAAATGAAAATGTTCTTAACAAGAATGGGTGAAAATTCCAAATTTATAATAACCGGAGATATTACTCAGATTGATTTAAGAAAAAAATCTAATTCTGGGTTACTGCAATCTTTGAAAATTTTGAAAAATATAGAAGGTATTTCTATAATTAATTTCGACGAAAAAGACATCATTAGACATCAATTAGTTAAAAAAATAGTAAAAGCTTACGAAAATAAGTAATTAAAAAAAAAAAATTTTTTCAAAAAAATGCCAATTTTTTTATGAGTTATTAAAAAAAAAATTTTTTTCAAAAAACGGCGTTTTTTTATGAATTATTAAAAAAAAATTTTTTTCCAAAAACGGCGTTTTTTTATGAATTATTAAAAAAAAATTTTTTTTCCAAAAACGGCGTTTTTTTTATGAATTATTAAAAAAAATTTTTTTTCCAAAAACGGCGTTTTTTTTATGAATTATTAAAAAAAAATTTTTTCCAAAAAATGCCAATTTTTTATGAATTATTTAAAAAAAAATTTTTCCAAAAAATGCCAATTTTTTATGAATTATTTAAAAAAAAATTTTTTTTCCAAAAACGGCGTTTTTTTTATGAATTATTTAAAAAAAAATTTTTTT
>JAOZVH010000024.1:0-16467 GCA_029938235.1 Bacteroidales bacterium | reverse complement strand
TTAAAAAAAAATTTTTTTTCCAAAAACGGCGTTTTTTTATGAATTATTAAAAAAATTTTTTCCAAAAAATGCCAATTTTTTATGAATTATTTAAAAAAAAAATTTTTCCAAAAAATGCCAATTTTTTATGAATTATTTTAAAAAAAAATTTTTCCAAAAAACGGCGTTTTTTTTATGAGTTATTAAAAAAAAAATTTTTTTCCAAAAAATGCCAATTTTTTTATGATTTATTTAAAAAAAATTTTTTTTCAAAAAAACGGCGTTTTTTTATGAATTATTAAAAAAAATTTTTTTCCAAAAACGCCAATTTTTTATAAATTATTAAAAAAAATTTTTTCCAAAAACGCCAATTTTTTATGAATTTAAAATTAATTTTTTATTGTAACTACAAGGGATATAATAATCATAAGACATTTGAACACTTATAAGAGTAGATTATGATTATATTTCGTTTTTAATTAAATCTTTAATAAAAGTTATGTTTACATTTTTTTTCTCTGATTTATCGTAAATATATAAAAGATAAATTTTGAAATCTTTTGTAATTTTATACATTATAATTCTTGCACCTCCGCTTTTTCCTTGACTTTTACTTTTTATTGCTAAACGCAATTTAAAAATATTAGATTTTATTTCTAGACTATTTTTTAAATTTTCTTCTAAATTATTAATAAAGTTGCGTAAATCGCTTTTCAAAGACTTATGTTTTTTAAATAATCTTTTTACATTTTTTTCAAAAGTATTGGAATAACTAACTTGATATTTTTTATTCATCATTCCCAATTTTCAAACAATTCTTCTATAGGTTTAAACTCTTTTTCCCCTGCTTCTAATGCTTTCAATTCTTTAAAAGCATTTGTTAAACTTTCTGTTAATTCATCTTCTTGTTCTTTTTTTAAGTTCAAATATTCATCTATTTTTATTAATAAATTTTTATTTTCATATAGTTTTCCAAAAAATATAAAAGAAGGAATTTCTTTATAAAGTTCATTAATTTTTTTAATATCAAAATGTAAACTTTTACAATTTTTATAATATAATTTTCTAATATTTGAAAAATATTCTTTGAAAAAAATATTTTGTTCTTTGATTTGTTTTCTTTTTAAGAGATAATAAAAAGGTAATATCAAAGAATATATAAAAATAGAAAATACATTCCAAAGACCTTTTTTAAATTTTCTAATGTATAAAAAAAAACTGTATTCTAATTGCAAATTAATTTGCTTTTGATTTAAAATATTTTCCATCTTGAATAAAATTAATAATTATTAATAATAAAACGATTTTTAATTAAAAAGATTTTTCATATATTATACAAATATAAATAATCTTTTTATTAAAAAAAAATTTTTTAATAAAAATTTGTTCATTACATTACACAATCATTGATTTTTAACTACGTTTTATAAAAAAAAAATTTTTTATAAAAAATTTTCGTAAAATGCAATTTTATTTTTTAAAATTTTAATATTTGTTATATGAAAACAAGAGTTTTTAATTATTTGTTTATTATTTTTATATTTTCTTTTTTTCTTTCTTGTGCACCAAAAAGAAAAGTTAATAGAGTTTCTCCAGACCAGCAAATAGATCTTAGTGGACGATGGAATGACACAGATTCTAAAATGTGTGCAAAATCATTAATTGAGCAAGTTCTGACGGAAAAATGGTTAGATGAATTTAAACAAAAAAACGGAGGTAAAAGACCAATAATTGTTGTTGGACTTGTAAAAAATAAAAGCCACGAACATATTAGTTCGGAAACTTTTATAAAAGATATAGAAAAAGCAATTATCAAATCTGGATTAGCAAGACTTGTACAAGCAGGAGATAAAAGAGAACAACTAAGAGGTGAAAGAGCTGGACAACAAGAATTTGCTTCGAAAACCACAGCGAAAAAATGGGGACAAGAACTTGGAGCAGATTTTATGTTACAAGGAACTTTAAACTCAATAGTTGATAGTTATAAAAAGGAAAAGGTCGTTTCTTACCAAATTGATCTGGAACTTTCTAATTTAGAAACTAACGAAATAGTTTGGATGGGAGATAAAAAAATTAAAAAATACATCACAAATTAAAAAATAATGAGAAATGTGAATGAAAAAAACAAATATGAAAATTAGTTTACAGTTATATGAATTATTCATTTTTCATTCACATTTCTCATTAAAAATTTTTCATTTTTTTATCTTTTGTTTTTTGTTTTTTTTTTGTAAAAAATCTTTTTCGCAGGAAAACATTAATGACACTTTGATTTTAGAAGAATTTATTTTTCTTGATAAAAAAGTTTCTGATAAAATAGGTTTTAAAATTACAAAATTCGAAAAAATAATTATAAATGATAAAATTACTGAAAACTTATCTGAATTACTTTCGGAAAATTCTAATATTTTTATAAAATCTTACGGAAATGGTCGCATATCAACTGCATCTTTTCGTGGTGCCGGAGCGTCGCACACTAAGGTTTTGTGGAACGGAATAAATATAAATTCTGTCATGCTTGGACAGGTAAATTTTTCGCAAATTCCAAATTATTTTATAGATGAAATAAGTTTATATCACAGCGGAAGTATTTTTAATAATAGCGGTTCTTTGGGAGGAAGTATTTTTTTAGAAAATAAAATAAATTGGAATAATAATTTTAATTTTGATTTCTCTCAGGAATTTGCAAGTTTCCAAACTTATAATTCTTTTTTATCTTTTTCTTATGGAAATAAGAAATTTCAAAGTCGGACAAGAATAATTTATGAAATATCAGAAAATAATTTTTCTTTCGAAGATAATTTTGGAGAACAAAAAATACAAGAAAATAATAATTTTTTTCAAAAAGGAATTTTACAAGAATTTTATTTGAAAAATAATAATAATTATTTTTCCTTGAAATTTTGGGCACAAAATAACAAAAATCAAATTCCGCCGTCAGAAAAAGAAATTCAAAAACAAGATATTTTACGTTTTATTTTTGAATGGAAAAATTATATGAAAAAATTAATTTTTAAAACAAAAATCGCTTACACTTACGATTTTATGAATTATAAAAATGAAAATAATATCATAAAACCAATAAATTCTAATAATTTAATTAACAGCTTTTATAATTTTTTTGATATAAATTATAATTTTAATAAAAATTTAAAATTAAAAACCGGAATAAATTTATTTTATCATCAGGTTGAAACAGGAAATTATAAATCAATAAAAGAAAGAGTTAATCTTTCTTCTTTTTTAGGAATTAATTATTTTTTTTTCAAAAAATTACAAACATCTTTTTTTATAAAAAAAGAAATAATTGATGAAAATTTTTCTCCTTTAATACCGTCTATGAGTTTTAATTATAAAATTTTTGAAAATAAAAAATTTGAAATGGATTTTAAATGCAATTTTACGAGGAATTATAATTATCCAACTTTAAATGATTTATATTGGTTTCCAAATGGAAATGCAAATTTAAAAGCAGAAAATGGTTTTTCTTATGAAAATGGCATATTTCTGAAAAAAAATTTTTTCAAAAATATGAGCGTTTTTTTGGAAACAACTTATTTTTATTCTAAGATAAATGATTGGATTTTATGGAATGCTTTAAATTCTGAAATTTGGACACCAGAGAATTTAAAAAAAGTTGAACGCAAAGGAATAGAAAATTCTTTAAAAATTGATTTTAAAATTAAAAATTTAAATATTTTCTTTAAACATACAAATTCTTATGTTAATTCAAAAAATTTAAAAAAATTTAATGATTTTGATAACTCTTTGAATAAACAATTAATTTATGTTCCAAAATTTATTTTTAATAATTTTGTCCATTTTTCATATAAAAATAATTACATATCTTATTCTAATCAATTTTCTGATTTAATTTACACAAGCTCAGACAATGAAAATTTTTTACCATCTTATTTTATTTCTAATTTAAAAATTGGAAAAAAATTTATTTTTAAAAAGTTTGTTTTTTTAATTAATTTTAAGATTAAAAATTTATTTAATGAAAATTATCAAGTTGTAGAAAATTATCCTATGCAAAAAAGAAATTTTCATTTTATTTTACAAATAAATTTTTAAAATTTTAAAAATTATTTTTGAAAAAATTTCGTTTAAGAGGAAATATTTTTTATTTAAATAAATATTTTTTTTAAATTATTATACTATGAAAATAAAAATTTTGTTTATAAATTTCTTTTTCGCTTTTATTTTTTCCTATGGACAAAATGATAATCCAATTATGGTTATCAATACACAAGGACATACCGGAATGATACGTAATTTGAGTTTTACTCCGGATGGAAGCAGTTTAATTTCTATTAGCGAAGATAAAACTATACGTTTTTGGAATATGCAAACAGGATTTTTAGAAAGAACTCTCAGAGGACAACTTGGAGACGGAGTTGATGGTATGCTTTATTCAAGTGCTATTTCCAATGATGGTTTATATTTTGCCATTTCTGGCTATCCTTCAACTTACGGCATTAGAACATTTAATTTAAGAACAGGCGAACAAACGAAAACTTTAAAAGGAAATAAAGATGTAATTAATGATTTATGTTTTTCTCCTAATGGTAGTTTTTTAGCAAGTGCTTGCTCTGATAATATAGTTAGAATTTGGCGTTTAGATGAAGAAGGTCTATTGAAAGAAGAAAGTGATCTTGTTTTACAAGGACATTATGCTCCGGTTTATAGTGTTGCTTTTTCTCCGGATAATAAAAAATTAGTATCTGCTTCTTTTGATAATACTTTGAGGTTGTGGGAATTAGATGAAAATGACAATTTTATTTTAATAGCAATTATGGTTGAACATTTTGCAGAAGCAAGAAAAGTAATTTTTTCTCCGGATGGAAAATATATTTTTTCAGGTGGTTTTGATGGTAGGGTTCTTATGTGGGATAATGAAGGTAATTTTATCAAAGAAATTGCTGCTATGGGAATTAGAGTTCAAACTCTTTCTGTTTCACCTGATGCAACAAAATTACTTGTTCATGGTTCACAAGGAATGCTTGGAAGCATTTTTGAAATACCGTCTGGAGATTTAGTTTCTACTTTTAAAAAACATAATAACACAGTTTTAACTTCTATTTTTTATAATAATGACATAGCTATTACAGCCGGAGGAAATGATAAAGACATCTATATTTGGAATATTCACAATGGAAATGTTTTAAGACATATTAAAGGAAAAGGTAAAAGTGTTTGGTCAGTTGCTTTTTCCAAAAAAGGTTTAAAATTCGCTTTTGGAAATTCTAATCCTACTGGTTTTTTAAAAGATTGTCCATTGCAACGCTCGTTTGATTTAAAAAAATTCAAAATAAGAGACAAAAAATTAAAAACAACAAATTTCACTTTGACAAAAACAATGATAGGTGGAAAAGTTATAAAACACACAGATGCATACACCATAAAAAATACAGAAAAAGAAATTATTTTTAATGATAGAGAAAAAGATGGTTTAATTCGTTCTTATACTCTTGTTAAAGATGGAAATATTGTTGTTGGAAGTAGTTTTTCGCTAAAAAAATATAATTATGATGGTGAATTATTAAAAGAATTCAAAGGACATACAGGGATTATTTGGTCTGTTTCTCTATCTAAAAATAACAAAATTCTAGCTTCGTCAAGTGCTGACCAGACAATAAAATTATGGAACTACAAAACAGGAGAAAATCTTGCAACTTTCTTTTTTTCGTCAAAAAATGAATGGATATGCTTAACTCCACAAGGATATTATTACACTTCTGAAAATGGAGAAGAATTTATTGGTTGGCATGTTAATCGCGGAATAGATAATCTTGCAGAGTTTTTCCCATTAGAAGATTTTAAAAATATTTATAACAAACCAGATTTAGTAAAAAAAATAATATTATCAGGTTCTTTTAAAAAAGCTGTGCGTTCTTTTAGTAAAGAATTTTAAAATAAAAAAATTTTTTCAAAAAAAACGCAAAATTTTTAATTTTTATAAAAATTTCACATTTGAAAATTTTGCAACTTTTTTTAATTAAAACTATTCATAAAATTTAGTTAAAATAATATCATTTTTAATTTTTCCAGAAGAATTTAACATAATAAAACCTGTTTTTTCTGCAGGAATTAAAAAGGGTTTTTTATCATTTTTTTGTGTTGAAAAAACTTTTTCTTTCATTTTTCCACCTTGATAATTTATTGTTAGCATCCAAATATTATTTTCATTTTTTTTATTTTCTGTGGTTCCGGAAACAACAATTTCATTGTTTTTTATAAAAATAACTGCATTTGCAATGTCTTTTTTTCCATCTTTATCATAAACTTTTTTCCATTTTATAATACCTTTTTTATCTAATCTCATAATCAAAAAATCATTTTCTTTTTCTCCAACTAAAAAGAACATATTTTTTTTAATTAAAAAATCATTTGTTTTTTCACTTAAATTTATGTCAAAAATTATTTTTCCTTTTTCGTCCAATTTTATTAAATTTTTTTCGCATAAAACAAAAAAATTATTTTCAAAAATTTTCAATTTTTTTGCAATTCCTAAGTTTTCAAAATTCTTTTCCCATATTATTTCACCATCATTTTCTAATTTAGAAATTTTTGTAATTTTTTCATTCTGAGATAATAAAATTATTTTATTATACTTAGTAATTTTTATATCAATAGAATGACCATTCTCAAAAATTTTTTCAAAAATCATCTCCCCTTTTTGATTTAATTTTGTTATCCATATTTTTCCATTTTTTTCACCTGCAGTAAAAACTTCATTATTTTTTTCACATATAGAGAAAATTTTATTTGCGTCATTTTCTTCAAAAATTCTGTCCCAAATTAAATTAGCATCTTTATTTAATTTTATTATCCAGGAATTTGTTTTATTTTCCTCCTCTATATTACAAGATAATAAAATGTCATTTTTAGAATTTTTTGAAATAAAACTTGCCACTTCATTTTTTTTTTCTTTATCAAAAATTTTCATCCAAGTATTTTTCACTAAATTTTTTTCTTTTTCTGCCAATTTTTTTGAAAGTAAATTTGCTTTAAAATTAAAAGCAGCTTTATATTTTTTTCCTTGTGGATTTATTTTCATATAATCATTGAAAGATGCTGCAGTATTACTACTTTTTGCTGGCTCATATGCAAGTTTTTCTTTTAATTTTTTAACTTTATTAATTTGAATAGCATTAGGATAAGTATCTATAAAAAAATTGTAAGATTTTATAGTATGTATATTTTTTGCATATTCAAAAGCCAATTCATTACGTAGTTTTTTTGCGAGATTTACCTGTTTTGCTTCTATGTATTTTTTTATAAAACCATCATAAGAATTAATAGAATTAATTTGTTTTACTTCATTAAAAGCTAATTTATCTCTTAAAATTTTTGCCTTCATTATTTCATTTGCTTCCGGATATTTATCTATAAATTCTTCATAAGAATTTATGGAATTATATAATTTCGCATTTTCAAAAACCAATTCATTTCTTAATTTTTTAACCAGAAAAATTTGTGGTGCATCAGCATAATTTTTTAAAAACTCATTATATGTTTTTTCATTATGAATTTTTTTTGCCTTTTCAAAAGCTAATTTATACATTTGTGTTCTTGCTTCCTCAATTTTATTGAAATTTTTATACTTTTTTACAAATTTATCATAAGCTTCTATGGTATTATGACTTTTTACTGTTAAATAATCCTTAGAAGCTCTAATATTTAAAATATCTTGATAATATTTTGAATCCAAACAATTTGTAAGAAATTTTTCCATTATACGACGTTTATTTTCTTTTGTAATAAACTCATATAATTTATCATCAATATCGTTTTTTGTATCTTGGATTATATTTTCACTAACATAATCTTTGATTTTTCTTTTATTAACTTTATTAAGTTTTTCAAAATTTTCTTCTGCTATTTTTACCATTTTATAAGACTTGAAAAGGTCTTTCTTTTCATATTCTAAAACAGAGTAAACTTGTGCAAGTCCAAGAGATGAAGATACATCTTCTGGTTCTTTTGTGAGAATTTTTGAAAAAAATTTTTCCGATTTTAAATATTTCTTTTTTTTTAAAAATTTAAATCCACGAGTTTTGTCTTGTGAAAAAATATTAATAGAAAAAAGAACTAACAAAATTACAATTGAATAAATATTTTTCATAATTTAATTTTTTGCAAATATTAAAAAAAAATATAATTTTTGTAAAAAAAATTTTTTTTAATATTTTTGTAAAAAATTAAAATATAAAAATGAACATTTTAGAAAACTTACCAAAAAATGTAGAAGAAAGTTTTGAAAAGGTTTTGAAAAATTCAGATAAGAATTTGCTTTATTTTACTTATACATCATTTTTATTTTCTAATATTTTAGGATTAATTTATGGTAAATTTACTTTATCCATTTGGGCTTCCATTTTTTTAACAATTTCTTTTATTTTTATTCAGAAGTTTTTTGAAAGTCGTTTTATAAAAAATGTTTTAATTTCACCATTATGGGGTGCTTGGGTTACTCTAATTATTTCAATTTCCGAAGGTTTGTTAGAAATGCAATTTTTATATTTCATTTATCTATTTACTTTGATTACTTATAGAAGTAAAATTATGATTATTATTGGCTCTTCTTTGACGATTTTTTATAATACAATAATTTATCTTTTTATTTTAAATAATTTTCAGTTCGGCGATTTTATAAAACAAAATTTCTTAAATTCAGAAAATTTAAGTTTTGAGAATTATTTTTGGACTTCATTTTGGTATATTATTGCAGCTTTTGTAGCCATTTGGTTATCAGAAATGTTAAAAAAAAGAACTTTAAATAATTTGTTAATTTCTTACAAACAAGAAAGAGAATTAAAACTCTTTGAAAAAAATAAACGTTTTGCAGAAGAAATTTCTAAAGGTAATTTTTCTTTTGAATATATTGAAGATAAAAATGATGAACTTGGCAAAACTTTAAACAGTATGAGAAAAAATCTCAATTTTGTTTTGGAAAAAGAAAAAAAAGAAAAAGTTATAAATGAATTTATTAATAAGGGAGTAAAAAAAATTAATTCTATTTTACGTATGAACTATAATAATCTGGAAGAATTTTCTTATGAGGTTATTAGTGAATTAATTCATTATTTGAAAGCAAATCAAGGGGCTATTTTTATAGTAGAGGACAAAAATCCAGATGATATTTATTTAAGTTTAAAATCTATGTATGCTTATGAAAGACGAAAATATTTAGATAAAAAAATAAAAATTGGAGAGGGTTTAATAGGAACGATGTATTTAGAAAAAAAATTTATTTATTTAACAGAAATACCAAAAAATTATATCAAAATAAAATCTGGTATTGGAAAAGCATCTCCACGTGCTCTTGTTGTTTCTCCTCTTATTCATAATAAAGAAATCATTGGGATTTTAGAAATTGCTTCTTTCAATAAATTTACAAAACAAGAAATAAAATTAATTAAATTAGTTTCTGAATATATTGCAGCGGCAATTATTTCTACAAAAATAAAACAAAAAACAGAAAAATTATTGATAAAATCAAATCAATTAACAGAAGAGATGAAAGAAAAAGAAGAAGAATTGAAGCAAAATATGGAAGAATTAGAAACAACTCAGGAAAAAAGTCAAATAGTTATTGATTATTTAAGTAATATTTTGGAAAAAAATAATATTAAATATAAAAAAGAATTTTTTTAATTAAAATTAAAAAAAATTTTTCTCAAAAAACGCCCAAAATTTTATGTTTTTAATTTTCATCTTGAAAAAAAATTATTGAAATTTCGGCATTTAAAAATTTTTTTTTTTAATTATAAGAAATCATTAAAATTTCGGCGTTTTCTTGAAAAAAAATTTTTTTTTTTAATTATAAGAAATCATTAAAATTTCGGCGTTTTCTTGAAAAAAAATTTTTTTTTAATTATAAAAAACCATTAAAATTTTGGCGTTTTCTTGAAAAAATTTTTTTTTAATTATAAAAAATCATTAAAATTTTGGCATTTTTTTTGAAAAAATTTTTTAATTATAAAATTCGTAAAAAAATGACGTTTTTTTTTGAAAATTTTTTTATTTAATTCACATTAAAAATTTATTATATTAAGGATTTTGTAAGTTTTTCCTGTTTTATTTAAAAGTGGTGTGTAAGTTTCTTTAACTTTGAATTCTCCATTTGCAGTATATATTTTTCTAAAAACTTCTTGTTTTTTTCCGTTTTTTAAATTTCCCCAAAAATCTTCAAGATTTTCAATAAATTCATTTCCTTCAGATAAAAATCCGTGATAATTTCCAAGAACTTCCTCTTTTTCATAAGAAAGAAAATCAATTAATTTTACACTTAAATCTGTGATTTTACCATCTATATCTAATTCCATTATCATTACAGAATCATTAATTGCATTTAAAATACTATTAAATTTTCTTTCATTTTCCATTGTTTCATTTTGTATTTCACATAAAATATCCATATTATTTTTCATTTCTTCCTCTTGAATTTTCATTAGATCAGATTTTTTTTGTGATTCTTTTAAAAGTTTTTTTGTTTTTTCATTAATTTTTGCACTTTCAAGAGTTGAAGCAATATTTTTTGCTATATTTTCTAAAAATTTAATTTCGTGCTCTTTGAAATATTCGAAAGATGCTAATTCTAAAACTCCAAAAATTTTTTCTTCTATTTTAATTGGAACTATTAATAAACATTTTGGTTTTGATTTTCCTAAACCAGAAGAAATCTTAAAATATTTTTCCGGAACTTTTTTTAAAAAAATTGTTTTCTTCTCCAAAACACAACTTCCAATAAGTCCTTCATTTAAAAGTATTTTATTTTTTTTATAACGACTACGACTGTAAGCATAAGCAGCTATTAAATCTATATGAATATCATTTTTATTTTCATCATTGTAAATATATAAACCTCCTTGATTTGCTTTTAAATATTCAACAACCGCACTTAATATTTCATTAGATAAATCTTTGATATTTTTATTTTGTCTTAAAATATTAATTAATTTTTCTAAACCATGCCTCGCCCATAATATTTTTTCGTCCTTTATTTTATCTTTTTTTCTATTATTTTCTAATTTTTTTAAATTATTTTTCATTTGTAAAAGAGAATTTGCAATTATGTCATTTTTAGCTTTTTTTTCATATTTTACATCAAAGTTTCCATTACCAATTTCGGTAACAAAAATTTTTATATTATTAAATAAATCCATTAATTTATTAACAGATAAAATTATATCACTAATTTCATTTCTTTTTTTTGATTTTATTTTTTTTATATTGTAATTCCCTAAATTTATTTCTTTTAAATAGTTTTTGATTTTCATTATAGAATGATAATTTGTATTTAAAAATGAATAAGCAAAAAATACCATTAAAAAAATTAAAAAAATTACTATTAATAAACTTTTAATTATTATTTTTTCGGTCTCTTTTTCTCTTTTTTTAAAATAAATTTCTGTAAAATTTTCTAATTTTTTATTGAAATCTAAATTTTCTTTATAAAAACTATTTTTTAACCCATTTTTTTTAAAACTCCCTAAATCTCTTACTTCTTTTATCAAAGAAATAAAAAGACGTTTATATTTTAATATATTTTTAAAAAATTGTTTATTTTCCGCATTAAAAAAACTTTTATTTTCAGAAATAAATGAATTATACTTGTAAAGTAATTGCTCATAGTTTTTATTAAAATTAATTATATGCTCTTTTTTTCTATCCGTTAGAAATTTGTTTTTTTCGTATTTTAATATGAAAAAAATTTTTTCTATCAAAATATCATTTTCAAAATCATTAAAACTTTTATCTATTTCATAAATTTCTCCTTTTAAACCGTGTTTTTCATTTCCAATTATTTTTAATTTCTCTTTAATTTTTGAAAAAAGTTCTTTCTTTTTTGAAAATATTTTTTTTAATTTTAAAATATTTTTTATAAGATTTATTTCTGCCGTGATTTTATTTTCTATAATTTCATTTAAAATTGTATCTATTTTTTTAAATTCATTTTGAATTATTTTTAGTTTTTTTGATTCGTCAGTAATAAAAAACTCATTTTTTTTATTAAAATCTGATAAAAAAATATTAGTATTTATTTCTAAATTTGTATTATAATTATATAAATTTATAATTAAAGAATCATAAAAATTATAATTTTCTATTTGTGGTTTTGCAAAAAAACTAACTCTAATGAAAATTATTATTAAACCAGCAAAAATAATAAATAATAAAATATTAAGTTTTTGTTTTAATAATAAATTAATTTTTAATTTCATAATTAATAAAATTTAAATTATGACAAAAGAAATAAAAAAAAATTTAAATAAATATTTTAATGAAAAACAAATAATAAATAAAGAAAATTTATTAAATGAAGTTTTTGTATTTGTGGAAAATACAGAAAATCTAATAAAAAATTCAATAATTTTCAATAAAAGAAAAAAATTATTTTTTAATAAAGAAAATGAAACTTTTAATGGAAAATGGGAGATTTCTGAAGATGGAAAAAATCTTAAATTAAAAATAAATGAAAAAAATATTTTTTTAGAAGTTCTTTTCAAAGATGACATTTTATTTATTTTGCTTGATAAATTAGAAAATAATATTTGGATGCTTGTAAAGAATAGATGTCATTTTGAATTTCAATCAGAAAAAGATATTTATAATTATCTCGAAAAGAACATAAGAATAATTGAAAAAAATAAAACTCTACTGGAAAAAGAAAAAACAGAGAATTTCAAGAAATTTAATTTTACAAATTATAAAATTTTTTTTAACTCTATGAGCATAAGTTTTTTAACTTTTTTAATTTTAATGTTTATTCATCACATTTTAACGATTCTTTCTGCTAATTATTTTGACATTCCAACAAAAGTTGGTTTTATGAAAGTTTATTTTGTAATTCCAGATTCATCGCCTCTGTGGACTCAGAGTTCAGTTATTGCAACTTATTTTACACCATCTTTATTTTTAATTTTTGGAGTATTTTTTTATAGAATGTTTGTTTTTTTTAAGAAAAAAAAAGGCTCTTTGAAATTATTTTTTTTATGGCTTTATTTACATTCTTTTAGTTTTGTTTTTAGCTCTTATTTGGCTGGTTTAATAACAAAAAAAGGTTTTCATTACGTCTTTGCATATTTATATTTCTCTTTCGAATTAAAAATTGTATTAGGAATTTTATTTTTTGCAATTTTATTTTTAATTGGTGTTGTTTCAAATTCTAATGTTTTAGAAATATCTTTTAAAAAAACAACAATTACAAATGGAATTTCACAACTTTATTTTAAATTTAGATTGATTTTTTTGCCAATTTTAACATTTTTTGTAATTTTGTTAGTTCCTGTTTTAGTCTTCGATACTTGGTATGAATTTTTAATTTTATTATTTATCTTAGTTCCATTTTTAGGAATTTTAAAATATAAGAAATCTTCGAGAATTACAATTGTTGAAAATGATAAAGAAATTTTCGAAAAAAAATATTTTATATCATTTATAATTTTATTTTTATTTTCCATTTATTTTTTTAATTAATGATAAAAAGTTTAAATTTTATAAGAGATAATTTAAAGAATATTTATTCTGATAGAGAGATTTATTTTTTATATAAAATTATTTTTGAAAAAAAATTTTATTTTTCTGAAATAGATATTTTATTAAAAGAAAAAAAAAATTCTTTAAAAAATTTTGAAATTTTTAAGAAAATAATTTTTCGTTTGAAAAATCATGAACCCATAGAATATATTATTTCCGAAAAAGAATTTTATAATTTAAAATTTTTTGTTAATGGTTCTGTTTTGATACCTCGGAGCGAAACAGAAGAATTAGTAGATTTAATAATTGAAAATTATAAGGATATTTCAAATTTAAAAATTTTAGACATTGGAACTGGAAGTGCTTGTATTTCTATTTCTCTTGGGAAAAATTTAAAAAATTCGGAAATTTTTTCTTGGGATATTTCTAAGAATGCTTTGAAAGTTGCAAAAAAAAATGCAATTTTAAATTCTGTAAATATTATTTTAGAAGAAAAAAATATTTTTCAAGAAAACCCAATTTTTTTTAAAGAAAATTTTGATATTATTGTTTCTAATCCGCCTTATGTTAGAAACTCTGAAAAAAAATTTATGGAAAAAAAAGTTATAAATTTTGAGCCAGAAATTGCAATTTTTGTAAACGAAGAAGATAATGATTTAATCTTTTATGAAAAAATTATTTCTTTTTCTAAAATTGCATTAAAAAAAAATGGAAAACTTTTTTTCGAAATTAATGAAGTATTTGGAAAAGAAATATGTAAATTATTAGAAAAAGAGGATTTTAAAAACATTATTTTGAAGAAAGATATATTTAATAAAGACAGAATTATTTTTTGTAAAAAATAATTTTTTTTATTAAAAAATTTATTTTTAACTTTGTAGAAATTTAAAAATTAAAATTATGTTAATAGAATTTACAGACTCTAATTTTGAAGAATTAGTTTTAAAATCTGATAAGCCAGTTTTGGTTGATTTTTGGGCAGAATGGTGTGGACCTTGCAGAATGATAACACCTTTAATTAAGGATATGGCAGAAACTTTTTCTGGTAATGCAGTTATTGGAAAATTAGATGTTGATAGCAATCCTGGTGTTTCAAGTAAATTTGGAATTAGAAGCATTCCAACTTTATTATATTTCAAAGATGGCAAACAAGTTGATAAACAAGTTGGTGTAACTTCAAAAGCAAATCTAAGCTCGAAATTAGAAAAACTTTTATAAATAATATTTTTAATATTATTTTCATATAAATCGCATTTATTTTATAAATGCGATTTATGCTTATTTATTTTTTTAAATAATTTTCAGCTTCTTTCAAATTTTTATGTGTTCCTAAATCCAAGCAATAATTTTTTGTATGCTCGAAAGCAATAATTTTTTCTTTTTTACAAATTTCTAAATAAGTTTTTACTATTGAAAACTTACCATCATTTTTTATTTTTTTAAAAATATCCGGAGAAATTATATGAATTCCACTAAAAGCTAAGGACTTATAATTTTGATTTTTCACAGATAATTTTATTTCTTTTGTAGATAAATTCCTCCAGCCAATCAAAAAATTTTTATCATTAAATAAAAAAGAACGAGAACTTTTTCGCTTTTGAACAGCTATGCTTACCATAGGTTTATTTTTAATGTGAAAATCATAAAAATTTTTCAAATTTATGTCGCTTAAAATATCAACATTATGAACTAAAAATGCTTTCTCATCTTTAAAAAAATTTTCACTTTTTTTCAAAGCCCCACCTGTATCAAGTAATTTTTTTTCTTTAAAAATTTTTATTTTAATATCAAAAAAATTCTTTTTTTCAAGAAAAGAAATAATTTTATCAGAAAAATGATGAACATTTATTCCAATTTCAAGAAAACCAAAATTTTTTAATTTTACAATTAAAATTTCCAAAAGAGTTTTATTATTTATTTTGACAAGAGCTTTTGGAATACTATCCGTCAAAGGTTTTAAACGTGTGCCAAATCCTGCTGCAAAAATCATTGCTTTCATAAAATTATTTTTTAAATTTTAAAAATAATTAATTTTTTAATTAAAAAATTAATTGCATTTTTCTCATAAAAAATCATAAAAAAAATGCATTTTTTGAAAAAATTTTTTCTCATAAAAAATCATAAAAAAACTGCATTTTTTTGAAAAAATTTTTTTATCAAAAATCATAAAAAACGGGAGATTTTTTTTAATTTGGCTATAGAACCTTTCTGTTATGAGGAATTTTTATAATAAAATTGTGGAAAATTTGTGTTTTTTTCAAAATATTTTTTAAAAATTTTCATTCCAAACCTAATTAAAACATTAATAATTAATATTTTATATACGATACTACGAAATTATCCTGGACGATGAATCATCATAATTATATTTTTAATAAAAAAAATATTATTTTTCACAAAATGTTTCATAACCAAAGTTTTTTAATATTTTAAAAAATTTTTTCCAAAATGCCAAATTTTTTAATGTTTTTTAAGCCACATTTATTTTAATAAAATAATCCACAAAATTTCTAATTATAATTTTTAATTTCAAAATTTATAATTAAATTTGTAAAAAATAATTTTTTATAATAAAATTATATGGCAAAAAAGCTAATAAATTGGACAGAAAGATATAGTATTTTTTATGATGAAATTGATGAGCAACATAAAAAACTTATTGATATGATAAATGAATTATATGATTCTTTTAGTAGGGGTAAAGCAAACGAAATCCTTGAAGAAATTATTCTAAGAATGATAAAATATACAGATTATCACTTCAAAGTAGAAGAAAAATATTTTTCAAAATATTCTTTTTCTGATGAAAAAGCACACATTAAAGAGCATGAAAAATTTGTGTCAGAAGTAAACAAATTTTATAATGATTTAAAAAATAAAAATATAAACCTCAGCTATGAAGTTATGAATTTTTTAAGAAATTGGCTTTTGAAACATATTTTAGTCTCTGATAAAAAATATTCTGAAGAATTTAAATTGAATAATATTAAAGAACTTTAA
>JAOZVH010000174.1 GCA_029938235.1 Bacteroidales bacterium | reverse complement strand
TTTCAAAATCAACAAAACTTTCCATTGAAGAAATCAAAAAAATTTAAAAAAAATTTTTGAATCTTGCGATGCGTGTTTTCACACCCAATTATTCATAATGTCGGTGAAAACACCGACTATTTCAAAATTTAATTAAAAAAACGACCAAAAATTTAATATTTTTTAATTTTCAAAAAAAAAATTTTTTTCCAAAAAACGCCAAAATTTTAATATTTTTTATAAAAAAATTTTTTTCCAAAAACGCCGAATTTTCAATATTTTTTATAAAAAAAATTTTTTTCCAAAAACGCCGAATTTTTAATATTTTTTATAAAAAAATTTTTTTCCAAAAACGCCGAATTTTTAATATTTTTTATAAAAAAATTTTTTTCCAAAAACGTCAAATTTTTAATATTTTTTTTATAAAAAATATTTCAAATTTATGGACGAAAATTTGATAAAATATCTTCCACAATTTGATTACGAGTTAATTGATATTTCTTTATATTCAGATGAAAAAAATAAAAAAAATATTCGAACGTAAACAGTTGCAAGCATTTTACTTCTTTTAAAAAATATTTTTTCTGAAAAGAAGATAATTAATTTGTTAAAATATATAATTATGCTTGATGATTTTATAGATGAAAGCCAGAAAAAACAATTTTATTTATATATTATAATAAAACAGAAATAAGTCTTAATGAATTATTAGATATTATGAAAAGTATAGAAACAAAATCCAAAAGAATTTTTTTTTAAATAAATTTTTTTTTAATTAAAAAAAATATCGTTTTTTTGAAAAAATTTTTTTTTTAATTCCAAATAAAAAAAATAAATAATGAATTCTAAGGAAATAAGAAATACATTTTTGAATTTTTTTAATAAAAAAAATCATAAAATAGTGAGCTCTGCTCCTATGGTTATAAAAAATGATCCGAGTTTGCTTTTTACAAATGCTGGAATGAACGCTTTTAAAGATATATTTTTATCTAATTCAGAGATAAAAAATAAACGTGTTGCAAATTCGCAAAAATGTTTACGAGTTTCTGGAAAACATAATGATTTAGAGGAAGTTGGATATGACACTTATCATCATACCATGTTTGAGATGCTTGGCAATTGGTCTTTTGGAGATTATTTTAAAGAAAGTGCCATTGATTTTGCTTGGGAATTATTGGTTGATATTTTTAAAATTCCAGAAGAAAAATTATATGCTACTATTTTTGAAGGAGACGAAAAAGACAACTTAGAAGAAGACAAAGAATCTCAGAAATTTTGGGAAAAATATCTTCCAAAAAATAGAATTTTAAAATATTCTAAAAAAGATAATTTTTGGGAAATGGGAGCAAATGGTCCTTGTGGTTCTTGTTCGGAAATTCACATTGACATGAGAACAGAAGAAGAAAGAAAAAAAATAGATGGAAAAGATCTTGTAAATAAAGGTCATCCGGAAGTTATAGAAATTTGGAATCTTGTTTTTATAGAATTCAATAGGAAATCTGACGGTAAACTTGTAAATCTCGATAAAAAACATATAGATACAGGTATGGGTTTTGAGCGTCTTTGTAGGATAATTCAGAATAAAAAATCAAATTATGACACCGACATTTTTTCGCCAATTTTAAATCAAATATCTATTTTTTCCGGAATTAAATACGGTGAAAATGAAAAAACAGATATTGCAATGAGAGTAATTGCAGACCATTTGCGTACCATTTCTTTTTCAATTGCAGACGGGCAATTGCCTTCAAATAATAAAGCTGGTTATGTAATTCGTAGAATTTTACGTCGTGCGGTTCGTTATGCTTATACTTTTTTAAATCAAAAATCGGCTTTTATTTTTAAGTTGATTCCTGTTTTAATAGAAACTCTCGGAGAGGTTTATAAAGAATTAGAAGAGCATAAAATATTGATAACAAGAGTTATAGAAGAAGAAGAAAATTCATTTTTTATGACTTTGGAAAACGGAATTAAATTACTTGATGAAATAATAGAAAAAACAAAAAAGGAAAATAAAAGTGTTTTATCTGGTAAATCTGCTTTTAAATTGTACGATACTTTTGGTTTTCCTTTAGATTTAACAAAATTGATTTTAAAAGAAAAAAATTTTTCCATTGATTTAGAAGGGTTTAAAAAAGAAATGCAAAAGCAAAAAGACCGTTCTAAGAATGCAATAAATGTTGAAAATGAAGAATGGGTTATTTTAAAAAATAATGAAAATTCAGTATTAGTCAAAGGAGTTTTAGAGTGTGAAACGGAAATAATTAAATACAGGAAAGTAAGAAAAAAGAAAAAATCTTTCTTTCAAATTGTTTTAACAAAAACACCTTTTTATGCAGAAGAAGGTGGTCAGGTTGGTGATAGAGGAATTTTAATTTCAAATAAAAATGTCATTAAAATTTTTGATACACAAAAAGAAAATAATTTAATAATTCATTATTGTGAAAAAGTTCCACATGATATTCATACTGTTTGTATAGCGAAAGTTGACATAAAAAATCATATTGAAATTTGCAATAATCATTCAGCAACACATTTATTACAATCTTCGCTTCGTGAAATTCTTGGAAAACACATAGAACAAAGAGGTTCTTTTGTAAATAGTAAAAATTTGCGTTTTGATTTTTCTCATTTCCAAAAATTAACTAAGAATGAAATTTTTCATGTTGAAAAATTGGTAAATGAAAAAATTAGAAAAGATATTGCTTGTGAAATTTTTGAAAATATAGATATTTTAGAAGCAAAAAAAATTGGAGCAACAGCTTTATTTGGCGAAAAATATGAAGATAAAGTTAGAGTTGTTACTTTTGATTTTGATAATAATTTTTCTGTTGAACTTTGTGGCGGTTCGCATGTGAACTCAACTGGACAAATTGGTTTATTTAAAATAATTTCAGAAAGTTCTGTATCTTCTGGAATTAGACGCATAGAAGCGATTACTTCTCAGAAAGCACAAAATTTTGTTGATGATAAATTGAAAATTCTGGAAAATATTCAAAATTTATTTAAAAATCCTGTTGGACTTTTTAAAAAGCTTGAAAATTTAATTTCAGAAAATACTGCTTTAAAAAAGGAAATAAGAAATTTTGAAAAGGAAAAATCCAAATTTTTAATAAAGGATTTAATTGAAAATTCTGTTTCAATTAATGGTATTAATTTTATTGGAAAAAAAGTAAAAGCTAATAATGCAAATGTCCTGAAGGATTTATCTTTTCAATTGAAAAAAGAGAAAGAAAATATTTTTGTTGTTTTAGCTGCGGAAGTCAATGGAAAAGCAAATTTAAGTTTGGTAATTTCAGAAAATTTAGTTATTGAGAGAAAATTAAATGCTGGAAAAATTATTAGAGAAATTGCAAAAGAAATCAAAGGCGGCGGAGGCGGCAAAGAATTTTTTGCAACTGCGGGAGGAAAAAATATTAATGGAATAAATAATTCCATAGAAAAAGCAAAAAATATTTTAGAAAATATATAATAAAATTTAAAAATTTTATTTTGAAAAGAGAAATAAATTTATTAAAAAATATCGATTGGTTAACAATCTTAATTTATTTTATTTTAATGATGCTTGGTTGGGCAAATATTTATGCCGCTGTTTATGATACTGAGCATCAAAATATATTTGATTTTTCCCAAAGATATGGAAAACAATTAATTTGGATATTTGCATCTATATTTTTGTGTATAATTATATTATTAATTGATAATAAATTTTACTTTGCTTTTTCATATTTAATTTATTATTTTACTATAATTTTATTAATTTTTGTCCTTTTTTTTGGGAAAGAAGTAAACGGCGCAAGATCTTGGTTCGAAATCGGAAGTATAAAATTTCAACCGGCAGAATTTACTAAACTTGCAACAAATCTTGCAATTGCAAGATTTTTAAGCTCTAAAAATTTCAATTTTAATAATAAAAAAAATATTTTTATTATTATAGGAATTTTAATTACACCTGCAATTTTAATTTTATTTCAAAATGATACAGGTTCTGCTTTGGTTTATAGTTCTTTCATTTTTGTTTTTTACAGAGAAGGAATGTCTTCAAAAGTATTATTAATTTTATTTTTTTTATTGATAGTTTTCATATTTTCTTTAATTTTTTTAAAATTATATATTTTGTTATTTCTCATTGGAGCAGCTTTTTTTTTATTTTCTTTATTCAAAAAAAATAACAAAGAATTAATTAAAAGTTTTATAATTTTTGTTAGTACAGCTATAATTTTTTTAGCTGTGAACGAATATTTTCTTCTAAATATTTCACATGAAAATATTATATTAATTCTAAGTATTTTATTAGCATTAATTTATTTAATAATTTCTTTTCGTTTAAAAATTCCAAATGTTTTTATAGTTATTATTTTCTTTTTTTCTTCTTTAAGTTTTTCTTATTCAGTTGATTTTGTTTTTAAAGAAGTTTTAAGCGAACATCATAGAAACAGAATAAATGATGTTCTTGGAATAAAATCTGACCCACAAGGCGCTGGTTACAATGTAAAACAATCTAAAATAGCAATAGGCTCAGGTGGTTGGAATGGAAAAGGATATTTACAAGGTACACAAACAAAATATAATTTTGTTCCGGAACAAGATACAGATTTTATTTTCTGTACTGTCGGAGAAGAATGGGGTTTTATTGGAACTTTTATTATTATATCTTTGTTTTTTATCTTTATTTTACGGATAATATTTCTTGCAGAAAGACAACACAATAAATTTAATAGGGTTTTTGGTTACGGAATAATTTTTATTTTTTTATTTCATATAGCCATTAATATTGGTATGACTATAGGTTTAACTCCAGTTATTGGTATTCCATTACCTTTTTTTAGTTATGGTGGTTCGTCGCTTTGGTCCTTTACAATTTTGTTATTTATTTTTTTAAGATTAGATATTAGTAGGCTTGTGGAATTGTAAAAAATTTTATCGTGTATAAAAAAATTAAATTAAGTTATTTCTTTCTAATGAAAGAAATGTAGCAATATTTATTTATTGCTACATTTTAAAAATTTATTTCATTGGTTTCTTTGTGCTTATAATTTCAACATTTTTTTCTTTTTTTATCTTATCTTCTTTTTTTGCCTTTACAATTTTATCTTTTTTTGGTGGTTTGGGTTTTCGTACAGGAAAACCAATTTCAACTATGGAATTTGTCGGACAAACAGGAACACATTTTCTACACAATTTGCATTTTATTGGGTCAATGTAAGCGAGGTTATTTTCTATAATAATAGCATCAAATTTACACTCTTTTTGACATTTTTTACATCCAATACAAGCAACAGCACAACTTTTTTTAGCGGCACCACCTTTGTCTTTATTCATGCAAGAGACAAATATTTTTCTATCTTTTTTCTTTTTTGGACGAAGCTCTATTATATTTTTTGGACAGGCTTCAACACAAGCATTACATCCTGTACATTTTCCATCTATTACTTCCGGAAGTTTTGTCTCTGGATTTATATGAATTGCATCAAAAGTACAAACATCAACACAATCACCCAATCCAGAACAACCGTAAGAACATGCAGTATTTCCACTGTACAAACTTGCCTCTATTTTACAACTTTTTGCTCCGTCATATTCATTAGTTCTTTTTCTGTGTTTGGGACAGCCAGAACACTGAACAACTGCAACTTCTGGAGCCTTTTCAACAGCCTTTTTCCCTAAAATATCAGCAATTTCTTTCATACAAGAATTGCCACCAACTGGGCAATATAAATCGTCAAAAGTATCAGATTTAACACAATTTTCAGCAAATGGACGACAACCGGGTACACCACAACCACCACAATTTGCACCGGGTAAAGCTTCTTCAACTTGGTCTATTCTTGGGTCTTCAAAAACTTTAAATTTCTGAGAAGCTATAAATAAAATTATAGCAGCAAGTACACCTGTTGCACTCACCGTAATTATGGAATATATAATAATATCACTCATTAAAATAATTATTAAATTTTTTTTATATGAAAAGTAAACGTTTTTTTAAACTTATCTTTTAATAAATAAATTATAAAATAATAAGGAAATAAAATTCCTAAACTAAATAATCCAGTAATAAGCTCATTTTTTATGAAAAAACTTGTTATGATTAAAGTCATAAATAAAACAAAAAACGGTAAGACATAAGAGAAAAATAAAGCCTTAAATCCAAGATTTTTTTCATAAAAAACTTTCACTTCCTCTCCGATTTTAAAATTTTCCTTAGTTTTTGCCACTTCTATGATTTTCTCTTTCATATCAGAAACAGAGCAAGAAGCATTTGCTTTACAAGATAAACAAGCAGATTTTGACAAAATCATAACTTGCAATTTTTTGTCATCAATTAATCTAAGAATTCCTCTGTGTTCTATAGTTTCTTGCACAAATTTTTATTTTTTTTACAAAAATAGTTATTTTTATTTTTAATAAAAAATTATTTTTTTGTTTTTTTATCTAAAGAATATTCAACTTCTATTTTATCTGAACTATAATTATAATTTGTTTTTTCTTCTTTTTTTGAATGTTTTAAACTTTTACTCTTAAAATAAAAAGAAATAAGTATGCCAACTAACATTCCAAAAAGATGTGATTCCCAGGATACTCCAATTTTCATAGGTATTATTCCCCAAATCATACTACCATACCAAAATACAATTAATAAAGATAATGCAAGTAAACGTTTGCTTTTTCTAATAATTCCACTGACAAATAAAAAACTTGCCATACCATAAACTATTCCACTTGCTCCAATGTGATAAGAAGATCTTGCAAAGAGCCACACTAAAATATTAGAAAAAAAATAAATTGAGAAAAAAATCCTGTATGCTAATCTTTCATAAAAATAGAAAATTCCAATACTCAAAACAAGAAAAGGAGGGATATTTGAAAATAAATGAGAAAAACTTCCGTGAATTAATGGAGCTGTTACAATACCTATAAGTCCTTCTTTTTCACGTGGTAAGACACCATATTCGACAAAACTATCAAAAAATATTATTTCTATAATTTTTATAAAAAAAAATAATATTGCGAAATAAATTGGGAATTTTAAAGAAAAAATTATTTTTTTTGTTTCTGATTTCATTTTATAATTGATTTTTTTTACCAAATAAATATTTTTTTTAAGTTGGATGATGATAACTTACAATATTAAAAATATTATAAGTTTCTTCGCTTTTTCTAAATTAAAATTTAAAAACTTTCCTTATATTTTTTCTTTTTCTTTATCATGAGAAAAAATAAAAAAATATAGAAACAAAAATGAATAAATTTTTCATAAAAAAATTTTTCAACCTGTACAAACCTAAAGTTTTAGGTTTTTTATGATTTTTT
>JAOZVH010000173.1 GCA_029938235.1 Bacteroidales bacterium | reverse complement strand
CTCACCACAAAAAGGTTCTATAGCCAAAATTTTTTCATAATTCGTCAAAAATTTTAATGTTTTTTAAATTGAAAATTTAAAAATTTTTTTTAAAAATCGTCAAAAATTTTAATGTTTTTAATTTCAAATAAAAAAAAATTTTTTCATAATTCGTCCAAAATTTTAATATTTTTTAAATTTCAATTAAAAAAAATTTTTTTTCAAAAATTATCCAAAATTTTAATATTTTTCATTTTGAAATTAAAAAAAATTTTTTTTTTAAAATCGTCAAAAATTTTAATGTTTTTAATTTCAAATAAAAAAAATTTTTTAATTATAAAAAATATTAAAAAATTGCCGTTTTTTCAAAAAAAATTTTTTTCAAAAATCGTCCAAAATTTCAATATTTTTTAAATTTCAATTAAAAAAAATTTTTTTTTAAAAATCGTCCAAAATTTCAATATTTTTTAAATTTCAAATTAAAAAAAATTTTTTCAAAAATCGTCCAAAATTTCAACATTTTTTAAATTTTAAATTCAAAAATAAAAAAAATTTTTTTTTCAAAAAATCGCCCAAAATTTTAATGTTTTTAAATTCAAAAATAAAAAAATTTTTTTTTCAAAAATCGCCCAAAATTTCAACATTTTTTTAATTTCAATTAAAAAAATTTTTTTCAAAAATCGTCCAAAATTTTAATATTTTTCGCAAAAAAATTATTATCAGAAACTTCTATTTATACCAAGTAAATAAAAAAATTCAAAATTATCTAAACCATTTAATTCTTCACTTCTGTACATTGGTATATCAAAACGAATAATTAGCGGTTTAGCATTTTCTATATGCCAAAATTTTTTGATGGTCAATGCAAAACCAATACCTGCATCAAATATCCAATCAGAAATATAATCATCTCTCAGCATTTGTCCTGCGTCATAAAACAAATAACTATCTAAATGAAAATTTCTTAATTGATGAATATAAACTGGGAAAAATTTATCAAAATCTATTTCAATATTGAAAGCATGACCTGTTTTGCCATTGTAAATGGAACCTCCTACTCTGACTAAATCATAAGCTGCATAAGCTCGTAAATTTAAGCCTCCTCCATGTTGAAAATGATTTACAACTTGATTATAAGTAAAAGGAGAATCACTAAAAAAACCAACTGAACGAGTATATTTATTATCTAACATTTCTTCTGGATTTGCTCCGGATAAATAAAGCATACTTCCTTTATCCCAATGATCTCCAAAACCAAGTTGAAAGAAAAAACGAGTTTTAATTTCAAAATTTGAAAAATTAAATTCATCTTTAATATGAAATTCAAAAGCTGACATATCGTAATCCATAGAAAATACAGAAGTTTTAATTTGCACAAATGTTTCATGTTCAACTTTTCTAAAGATTTTTTTATTCGAAATAAAACCTAATTTTAAAGAATTATTATGTTTTTTTTCAAATCTATTGTCAGCATCCCATTCATTTGGATAAATCATATAATCAGTATTTATCCCTAGTGATTTTAATTCCATAAACAATAATCTATTTTTGATTTTTTTATTCAATCTACCACGAACACTAAAAACACCATCTATGTAAGAATTTTTAAATAAAAAATTAGTTTTAGGAAGTAAATTATTTATAGAAGTTTGATAAAAAAATTCGTAAGATAATCTATTTTGATTTTGTACTGAAGGGGAATTATTCTCATAAGGAAATATTCCATCATCTATTTCATCATAAAAATCACTTCTACCAATTTGTGAATTGTACCAAACAGTAATATCAAATTTATTTTTTTCTTTCATATAATTACCATTCAAATTCCAAGCTAATTTTAAACCATCTATGGCATTATACCATAATTTTGGTTTATGAAAAATTTCGTAAGCTGTCCAATCAGGTAAATTTTTTAAACCACTATCATACTGTAATTTAATTTTTTTTATAGAGGTGTTATTTAATCTATTAATATCAGCCATTTCAAAATTTGGGTCAATTTCCACTTTTCTAACACCTGATGGAATTTCAATTTTTGCTGTATAAGTTTTGTTTAGATGGTTGAAACTATACCATTTTGGTAAAATAATTGCGTCTGTTTTTTTAACAAACCAAGTATTAGGAATATGAAAATTATGAATTTGTCCATCTTTTGCAGTTACCTGAAAATCTATTGGCATTTGCATTTCGTTCTTTCGTTCAAAGCGAATTAAAAAAGTATCTTTTTTTAGTTTTTTTATACTTTTAAATGAATAATCTAAATTTTCGCTTGTATTTAACCAATGGTCAAAAAACCAATTCAAATCAACTTGAGTATATTCTATAAAAGCGGTTCGCATATCTTCTAAATAAGGGTGGCAAAATTTCCATTTTTCAAAATAATGTTGCAATGCCTTAAAAAATAATTCATCACCAAGCACATATTTTAAGTTATATAACATAGTTGCTCCTTTATAATAAACTTGTCTGTAATCTTGATAATCATCAAACATATCAGAATGTTGATTTACAGGAATGGTATTTCCTTTAATTGCTCTTTTCAATACCGGATAATAAGCACTTTTATAACGATAAGAATATTTTTTCTTAAATCTTTTTTTATACCAATTTTTAATTGAATCTTTTAAAATTTCACCTTGTTTTTCAAATTCTTCTAGAGCCCAAATTGTTAAAAATTGTGTAAAACCTTCATCTAAAACAGCCCTATAAGTTTCATTTGAGCCAACCTGAGCAAAAAACCATTGATGTCCAATTTCGTGAGCAAATAAATATTTATAATCCGGACTGTTCCCACTATCTAAAGTCATCATTGGATACTCCATACCTTGTCTGGCATCTGAAACAATAATTTTATGATAAGCGTACATTCCGAGATTTTCACTATAAAATTGAATAACTTTAATTGCAAAATCAGATGCATCTTGCCATTTAGAAGCATGTTTTTCGGAAACCAAAGCAACAGCTTTTTTATCTTTCCAAAATGCTTCTCCTATTCTGTAAGTTGGGTCAGCAGTAAAACCAAAATCATGTACATTTTCGGCGTGAAAAATCCAAGTTTTAGTTTTTGTACTGTCACGAGGAATTATTACACTTGCTTTTTCGCCGAAAGGCTTATTTGCAAAATTCTTAATATCTAATTTCTCTCTTAATTCCTTAGGTAAAACTTCATCTCTATTTATTAAAAAACCTGTTCCGTCTAAAATATAGTTATGTGGTAAAGTTAATTCTACGTCATAAGTTCCAAATTCTCCGTAATATTCTTTATTCATATGTTGCTCTGTTGCCCAGCCAGATTTTCTATCATAAACAACAACACGAGGATACCAATGTACACCATTATAATGCGTGTAACCATCAATTTCATAAGCATTCATACGTTTCCAAACTCCTGTTTTATCAAAGTGATTAGTAAAATCAATACTTAAAGAAATTTTTTCGCCACTTTTTAACTTTTCTTTTAAAAAAACTTTTAAGATAGTATTATCTAATTCTGTTTTAACAATTTTATTATTAACTTTTAAATTATTAATGATCAAACCCTTTTTCTGTTTTCCATAATAACCAAATCCAATTTTAGAACTTTCTCCTTTTTTTCTTTTGTCGTAATAAGAGTTTGGTTGAAAAGCATTTTGATATAAATGCAAATAAATACAATCTAAATCATGAGGCGAATTATTCCAATAGGTCAATTCTTGCTGAGCTTTTAAAATATCCGTTTTATCATCAAGATGCACCTTAATTTTATAATGGACATCTTGTTGCCAATAAGATTTATCTATGTTTTTTTTATTTTTCCAATAATATGGATTATCTGAATTCTGATAAGTATTTGGAGGTAAGATTGGATTATATTCTTGTGCTTTTACAAAAAAACTTATCAACAAAATACTAAATAATAAAATTATTTTCATTTTTTAATTTTTAACAAAATATAAAAAAGCAATGGAAAATGAAAATATTTTTTATTTTTTTTGTAAAATATTTTTCAATCTTATTAAAATCACAATTAAAGGCTGTTTTAACAGATTTCTAATTATAGTACAAATTCTTTGAACATTAATAAAAGAAAAAAATTTATTGAAAATATTAGTTTGCAAGAAAAATACTTCCACCAATATTATTTTTTGTCGCTCCGGTAACTGACGAAAGACAATTGTTAGTTTTTTCATATCTTAGCACTGCGAGAAAAGCAAAAATAATTGCCTCTTTAAAATCTACAATTTGTTTTTTAGGTACGAAAATATTATGATTTATTTTTTCTTTTAATAATTCAAGAAGAAATTTATTATGTACTCCTCCGCCAGTTAAAAGAATTTTTTTGCTTTTTTTATCTTTTATTGAATCATTAATTTGAATAACTATATGCTCATAAACAGTTCTCAAAGCATCTTCTACTTTTAAATTTTCTTTTTCTAAAATTGATAAAAATGATTTTTCGAAATATTCTCTGGATAAAGATTTTGGATGTTCTTTTTGATAAAATGAAATATCATTTAATTTTTTTAACATAAAATTATTTATTTTACCTTTTTTAGAAATTAAACCATCTTTATCAAAATCTTTACCGATTCTTTTCGAAAGAAAATTTATTGCAATATTTACAGGACAAATGTCAAAAGCAATTCTTTTTTTATTTTTTTCAAAAGATAAATTTGCAAAACCACCGAGATTTATACAAATATCGTAATTAGAAAATAAATATTTATCTCCAATTGGAACAAGTGGAGCACCTTGTCCACCAAGAGCAACATCTAAATTTCTAAAATCAGAAATTGTTGTTTTTTTAGTTTTTGCACAAATATTTGCACCATCACCCAACTGAAAAGTAATTTTTTTATCTGTTTGATGAAAAACAGTATGACCATGAGAAGAAATAAAATCTATTTTTTCTGTAATATCTTTTGAAAAAATATTAATATTTTTACCTATAAAATTTCCATAATCTTTATGTAATTTTATCAACTCAAAAGCAGATGATCTATGCGAATAATTTAATTTATTTTTCCAAATTTCATTGTAAATAACGGTATGAGATTTTTTTATTTCAAAATTCCAAGTTCCATTATTATTTTCAAAACTACAAAAAACAATATCCAAACCATCAAGAGATGTTCCGGACATTAAACCAATAACATTATATTGCATTATAATTCATATAAATTTATTATAATATTTATATATTAAAAAAACAAAATTAAAATTTTTTTATAAAAAAAACTATTTTTGAAAAATTTTTTTTTATAAATTTAAAAAAAATGTTACATAAATCAGGTTTTGTAAATATAGTTGGAAATCCAAATGTTGGAAAATCCACTTTGATGAATGTTATGGTTGGAGATAAAATTTCCATAATTACAAATAAATCACAAACAACACGCCATAGAATTATGGGAATTGTAAATGAAGAAAACTATCAAATAGTTTATTCTGATACTCCGGGAGTTATTAAACCAAATTATAAGTTGCAAGAAAATATGTTAAATTTCTCGCTTTCAGCACTTTCTGATGCTGATATAATTTTGTATGTTACGGATATTTACGAAAAAATAGATAAAAATCAAAATTTTTTACAAAAAATACAAAAATTAAAAGTTCCGATTTTACTTTTAATTAATAAAATTGATTTATCTAACCAAGAAAAAATTAACCAGCAATTTGAAAATTGGAAAAAAATCCTACCAAATGCAGAGATTTTTCCAATTTCTGCATTAGAAAAATTTAATTTAGAAAACCTTTTTAATCGTATTTTGGAACTTTTACCGGAATCACCTCCTTATTTTGATAAAGATGTTTTTACAGATAAATCGGAGCGCTTTTTTGTGTCAGAAATTATCAGAGAAAAAATTTTATTAAATTATAAAAAAGAAATTCCATATTCTGTAGAAATTGAAATTGAAGAATTTAAAAGACAAATAAAACCGAAAAAAATCCTTAGAATTAAGGCGGTTATTCATGTGGAACGAGAAACACAAAAAGGAATAATTATTGGTCATAGGGGGAAATCCATAAAAAAATTCGGTACTCAGGCAAGAATAGATATAGAAAAATTTTTTGGCGAAAAAGTTTTCCTAGAGTTCTTTGTGAAATTAAATAAAAATTGGAAAGATAAAGAATTCCAAATAAAAAATTTTGGTTATTAAAAATTATTTAAAAATGAAAAAAAGTTTTTTTATTATTTTGACCTTTTTTTTAATATTTTCTTCGAAAGAAATTCTTTCACAAGAGAAAAAAGTTATTATAAAAGGTAAAATTGAAAATTGTGAAGATTACAAAAATATATCTTTAAAAGATATTATTACAGGTGATGAAATAATTTCTGTCCCTTTGAATAAAAAAGGAAAATTTAAAATAAAAACAGAAATAGAAAATGGAAACTTTTATAGACTTTGTTTAGATGAGGATAATTACATTTTGTTAATTTTGCTTGGCGGAGAAAAAGTGAAGGTCGAAGCAGATTTTATGAATTTATTTATACCAGAAATTTCCGGTTCAGAAGCAACAGAATTAATATATAAAACCTTTCGTAGGATAGAGAAATTTAATGCTAAATTAGATAGTCTTGCCTACATAATAGAGAATGAAAAAAAAGAATTTGTTAGACAAACAATTTTAAAAGATCCGTCTTCTCTGAGCAATTTATTCTTTTTGGATAATTTAGATATGAATTCTAATTTGGATGTTTTTACAAAGTTAGACAGTTCTTTATATGAAAAATATCCTCAAAATTTACTCGTGCAAAGACTTCACGACGATTTGAAAAATACAGAATTTCTTGCAATTGGAAGTCAAGCTCCGGAGATAAAACTTCCAAATTTAGAAAATAAAGAAATCGCTTTATCGTCTTTACAAGGAAAATATGTTTTAATTGATTTTTGGGCTGCATGGTGTGCTCCTTGTAGAAAGAAAAATAAAGATTTAGTTTATATACAGAATAAATTTAAAAATAGTAATTTTCAAATTTATTCTGTTTCCTTAGACCAAAGTAAAGAAACTTGGGAAAAAGCAATTAAAGATGATAATTTAGAAGATTTTATTCATGTTAGTGATTTAAAATATTGGCAATCTATAGCAGCTGAAACTTATAAAATAGAAGCAATACCTTTTAATGTTTTTATAGATAAAAATGGGAAAATTTTAGCAAAAAATATAGAAATTAAAGAATTAGAAAAAATATTAAATGAAATTCTTGATTAAATCAAAATCATTAAAAAAATGTCGTTTTTTTGAAAAAATTTTTTTTTAATGATTTAAAATTATAAAATTTTGGCGTTTTTTTGAAAAAATTTTTTTTTAATGATTTAAAATTATAAAATTTTGGCGTT
>JAOZVH010000172.1 GCA_029938235.1 Bacteroidales bacterium | reverse complement strand
CTTAAAATCAATAATTTAAGTCCTTAGACTGACGGCTATGGCGTGGACGCTTGACACATATGATTTATAAATTATAAAAAATTGGTGTTTTTTTGAAAAAAAATTTTTTTTTAACGTTATTTTTTTTAATTTTAAATTATTAAATTTTTTTTTAATTTGTTAAAATTTTAATTTTTTTTATTTATGAAAAATATCAATGTATTAATTAATAATAAAAACTATAAGGGAAAATCTGGCGAAACGATTTTAGAACTTGCAAAGCGAAATAATATTAATATTCCTACTCTTTGTAACGACGAACGTTTAGAACCTTATTCTTCTTGTTATCTTTGTGTTGTTGAAATTGACGGTGTAAAAAATTTACAAACTTCTTGTTCTACCCGCATATTAGATGGTATGAAAATTTTTACTGACAATGAAAGAATAAAAAAATCTCGCAAAGCGGCTCTGGATTTATTATTAAGTAATCATTATGCTGATTGTGTTGCTCCTTGCAAAGAAACTTGTCCCGCTGGAGTTGATGTTCAAGGCTATATTTCTCTCATTGAGAAATCTTTATATAAAGAGGCAATTGCTTTGATAAAAGAAGTTAATCCTTTGCCAGCCATTTGCGGACGAGTTTGTGTTAGACCTTGTGAAGTCGCTTGCAGAAGAAATCTTGCTGATAATTCTCCGGCAGGAATAGATTATATGAAGCGTTTTATTGCTGATTATGATTTGCAAAGTGAGGATTATTTTATTCCGGAAATTGAAAAATCTACAAATAAAAAAATTGCTGTAATTGGTGCTGGACCTGGCGGATTATCTTGTGCGTATTTTTTACAACAAAAAGGTCATCAAGTTGATATTTTTGAGGCAAATTCTCATGCCGGAGGAATGTTGAGATATGGAATTCCTGAATATCGTCTTCCTAATGATATTCTGGATAAAGAAGTTGAAAGAATTAAAGAAATTGGAGTAAAAATTTTTTTTAATAAAAAACTTGGAAAAAATATTAATTTTGAAGAGATTAAAAAAAATTATGACGCAAGCATTTTGACTATAGGTTCACAAAAAGGGACTTTGATAGCTTGCGAAGGCGACGATGCTGAAAATGTTTTTTCTGGTATTGAATTTTTGAAAAATATGGAAATGACAGGTAAACCTATGGATTTTTCTAATAAAACAGTTGCTGTTGTTGGGGGAGGAAATACGGCTATGGATTGTTGCAGAACTGCTGTTCGTTGCGGAGCGAAAAAAACTTATGTAATTTATAGACGTACAGAAAAAGAAATGCCTGCAAATCCTATAGAAATCCACGAGTCTAAATTGGAAGGTATAGAATATTTATTTTTAACAAATCCGTCGAAAGTTAATAAAGATGAAAATGGAATTTTAAAATCTGTTACGTGCATAAAAATGGAACTTGGTGAGCCAGACAAATCTGGACGTAGAAGACCTGTTCCTATAAAAAATTCCGAGTTTGAATTAAAATTAGATTTCATACTTGCTGCAATAGGTCAGAAAACTGTTGTTGATTTTTTGGATAATGTTAATGAACATTTTGAAAATGAGCAATTAAAAATTAACCGTTGGGGCGATATTGATGCAAATGTAAAAACTTTACAAACCGGAGTTTCATCAATTTTTGCCGCCGGAGACGGTGTAACTGGTCCAGCAACTTTGATAGAAGCCATTGCTCAGGCAAAAATTGCTTCTTTAAGTTGTCATCAATTTTTGATGAATGAGGAAATTAAAGCTGTAGAAAAAGAATTTTTATCAAAGAAAGATAATTTTAAAAAACAAGTTTCTGAGGATTATTTTGGAAAATTTGAAAGCTTTACAAAAAATGAAATGCCAACTCTTGATAAAAATAATAGAGTTAATTTCAAAGAAGTTGAACTTGGTTTTGACGAAAGAACTTGTCAAAATGAAGCAAATCGTTGTTTGGAATGTGGTTGTGAATCTTATTTTACTTGCGATTTAAAAAAATATGCAACAGAATATAATGCCGACCAAAAAAGATTTGCCGGAGATTTCAAAGAATATGAAATTGATAATTCGCATCCGTTTATAGAAATTGATAATAATAAATGTATTTTATGTGCAAAATGTGTACGAATTTGTCGTGATGTAGTTGGGGCGAATTCTCTTGGACTTGTAAAAAGAGGTTTTGATACTTTCATTGCTCCAAGCATGGGAAATTCTCTCAATGAAACTAATTGTGAATCTTGTGGAATGTGCATTTCTGTTTGTCCGACTGCAGCGATAATAGAAAATGTAAATTTCAAAATTTCACCTTTGAAAATGGAAAAAGCTGAAACCATTAGCAATCACGGTTCCATTGGAGAAAAAATGGAATTAAATCATAAAAATGGTTTTATTTTAAAAATTGATGGGAAAAAAGGAATTGTAAATAAAGATGGAAGTTTAGGTAAATTAGATAGATTTTCTTATCCTTACTTTAATTTTCTACCGAGAATTACAAAACCTTTGGAAAAAATTAATGGTAAATTTCAAGAGATTTCTTTCGAGAGAGCTTATGAAATTATTAAAAATAAAATTCTAAATGTTGAAAAAGATGAAAATATGTTTTTCGCCGGAGCGAGATTAACAAATGAAGAAATTTATTTAATTCAAAAGTTAGCGAGAGTTGGTGTGCAAACAAACAATATTTCTAATTTTCATTATTTAGACAGAGAGGATTACAAATTAAATTCCCTTGCAAATACTCCTTTTGATGAAATTAAAGATGCAAGCAAAATTTATGTTTTGGGTGCTGAATTAAATGTTGATTATCAAACTGTTGGCTTTATGGTTCATAATACAAAAGTCAAAAAGTCTATAGATGTAGATTTAATTAGCACGAATAAAAATAGCAAAATGCTTCATAAAACAGATAATTTTTTAAATGTAAAATCTTATTATTATTTTGTGAAATCAATAAATTTTTATCTATTGAAAAATGCTTTACAAAATCAAATGTTCATAGATGATAATTGTCAAGATTTTAATTTTTATAAGGAAAATTTATTAAAAGAAAATTTTGATAATTTAATTTTAAATTCTGGTTTATCAAAGGACGAAATTATAAATTTTTCCGAAAATTATAACAAAGAAATGAATGCTATAATTATTTTTTCTGAAAAAGAAGTTTCTGCTAATACTTGCAAAGAGTTGTTTAATTTAGCGATGATTACGGGAAAATTAGGAAAAATTTCAAGTGGTTTAATTTCTTTAAAAGAAAAAAATAATTCTCAGGGATTATTTGATATGGGAGCATTTTCTGATATTACTGTCGGAGGAAATTCTATTCTTGACGAAAATTTTATTTCTATATCTAAGGAAATTTGGAAAAAAACAATGTCAAAATCTGTAAAAAATTCTTATGAATTATTTACAAATGGAGGAATAAAAAATGCTTTTATTTTTGGAGAAGATCCTATTTCTTGTGCTGTTGATATTGAAAATGTAAAAAATAATTTTGAAAAAATAGATTTTCTTTGTGTTCAAGACTATTTTATGACGGAAACAGCAAAAATTTCTAATTTAATTTTACCTGCATCTTTTCCAACAGAAACAGGAGGAAGTTTTACAAATACTCAAAAAGTTATACAAAATTTTGAAAAAGTTTTTTCTGATAAAATAGAGAAAAATAATATTCAACAGCTAATGGATCTATTGAAAATTTTCGGAAATGAAGATTTATGTGATTTAGAAGAAGTTATGGATGAAGCAATTAAATTCTTTTCATTTGATAAAAATTTAAATAAATTGTCATTTAAAAATACAAAAAATGAAAATTATAATTTAAAATTTAATTATGCTTGTGATATTATTATGAAAATTATTGGAAATTATAATTTATAAAAAAAATATATAAATTTTAATTTTTCAAAAAAACGCCATTTTTTAAAAAAATGGCGTTTTTTTGAAAAAATTTTTTTAATTTAAAAACCATAAAAATATTTTAGTTCTTGGAACCTTTTTTTGAAATATAAATTTTTTTTCATTAAAAAATAAGCTATTATGATTCATCGTCCACGATGATTTCGTTGCATCCTACTATAATACATTGATTTTTAATATTTTATGACGATTTGGAATAAAATTTTTTACAATTTTATTATGAAAAAAATTCCCACCACAAAAAGGTTTTATAGCCAAATTTTTTTTAATTTAAAAAAAACATTAAAAAATTGTCATTTTTATTAAAAAAAATTTTTTCAAAAAAACATCAATTTTTTTAATATTTTTTTGAAAAAAAATTTTGTTTCTTAATTTTT
Organism: Bacteroidales bacterium; assembly: GCA_029938235.1. Classification (GTDB taxonomy): domain Bacteria; phylum Bacteroidota; class Bacteroidia; order Bacteroidales; family 4572-128; genus 4572-128. The sequence goes on along the minus strand of JAOZVH010000172.1, from coordinate 3,038 downwards.
TTAAATTAATTTAATTTCTTTTAAACATTTTGCTATTCTTTTGAAAGTCAATTCAATGTCATTATCTAAACCAACGGAAAAACGAACTAATCCATCAGTTAAACCCATTTTTTCTTTATCTTCATCTTTTACTTCTGAGGAAGTACTTGTACTTGGACAGCTAAATAAAGTTTTAAAATAACCTAAACTAACAGCAAGGTAACCAACTTTTTCATTTTGCATTTCTTCCATTAAACGACTAGCATTTTCAAAAGTATTTACATTTATAATTATCATTCCGCCGTAGCCGAATTCTTTTCGCATCATTTTGTTCATCAATTCATGCTGTGGATGTGTTTTCAAACCAGCATAACGAGCATCAATTCCAATTTCAACTAATTTCTCCGAGAGATATTTTGCATTTTTACTATGCTGTTTCATGCGAATATGAAGAGTATGCAAATTTTTCAAAACACTATTTGCACGTAAGCTGTCCATAGTAGAACCCAATAACATCGCAGTACCATCATTAACGTCTATCAAACTATTAATAAAATCTTCATCGGCACAAATTGCTCCTCCAACGGTGTCATTTGTGCCGTTTAAAAATTTCGTCAAACTATAAACAACAATGTCAGCACCAAGTTCATAAGGAGAAAAAATCATAGGTGTAAATGTATTATCTACAACTAATTTGATATTATTTCCCCTAGAAATTTTTGAAAGAGAGGGAATATCAGAAATTTCCAATAAAGGATTATTCATCGTTTCCGTGTAAATTAGTTTTGTGTTTTTTTGTATTGCATTTTTTACTTCTTCCAAATTAGTAATATCAACAAAACTTACCGAAATATTAAATTTTGTAACATAATTTTTCAAAAACGCATAACTTCCTCCATAAATAGTTCTGCAAGCAATAATATGGTCTCCGGAATTACATATTTGAAGAAAAACTGCAGTAATAGCTCCCATTCCAGAAGCGGTTACCCATGCTGCTTTTGTACCTTCTATTTTTGCAATGGCATTTGAAAGATATTTAGTACTTGGATTCCAATGACGAGAATATAAAAAACAACCTTCTGCTTCGCCGTGAAAAGTGTCTATCATACTATTATTTTCAATAAAAGTAAAAGTAGCCGAATCTGCTATGGACGGATTTACTCCTCCATATTCTCCAAAATCTTGAATATCATATAAATTTACTGATGGATCTTGTTTCATAATTTTTTATTTTAAAAAAATAAAATTAAAATTTTTTTTTCAAAAAAAAACGTTTTTTTTGAAAAAAATTTTTATATATAATTTATATTATAATATTATGAATAATGTTGTTCACGTACATACGATTTTGCATTTTATTATTGAAAATCGTAATAAGAAAATCCGTTTTACGGAAAAATCTCTTAGCTTAGAAATTATTAAAATCTGGGGAAAAGATGTAAAATTTACAAGCTGTTCTGATAATATTTTTGGAATAGATGAACTAATAAATTTTTTAATGCAAAGAAATAAAATTTTCATAAAAAATGAAATTATTTTTATCAATGACGGTGTTGAAGATAGCGAATGTTTAAATTCTTAGTTTTTTTATAAAAAAATTATATGTTATATTCAATGACAGGTTTTGGTAAATCGCTAGCCGAATTATCAGATAAAAAAATTTTAATAGAAATTAAATCTTTGAACAGTAAACAATTAGATTTTTTTGCAAAAATTCCACATTTTTACAAAGAAATAGAAATAGATTTACGAAAGATCGTCTCAAAAAATTTAAGACGTGGAAAAATAGAATTGCATTTTTTTATAGAAAATACAGAAAATAATACAAACTTAGATATTTGCGAAAGCAAATTAAAAAATTATTTTTTCAAATTTAAAAAAATTGCGGAAGAGCTAGAAGTAAAAGTATCAGAAGAATTATTTAATAATGTACTAAAACTTCCGGAGGTTTTAGTAAGTAAAAAAAATTCTTTGTCAGATGAAGAAAAAAATATTGTTTTTTCAGGTTTTAAAAAAGCTATAGATGAATTAAATTCTTTTAGGAAACAAGAAGGTAATGCTTTATTAGAAGATATTTCTACGCACATTGAAAAAATTATATTTTTCCTTAATGAAATTCCACAGCATGAAGAAAATAGGATTCAAATAATTAAAAAAAGAATAAATAATAATTTGAAAGAAATTTCTAATGTTGTAAAAATAGATAGAGAACGTTTTGAACAAGAATTGATTTATTATCTCGAAAAATTTGATATTTCAGAAGAAAAAGTTCGATTGAAAAATCATTGTAAATATTTTAAAGAGATAATATTTGAAGAGAAAAATCTTGAAAAAGGAAAAAAACTTTCTTTTATTTCTCAGGAAATTGGACGAGAAATAAATACAATAGGTTCAAAAGCAAATGAAATAAATATTCAAAAAATTGTAATTCTAATGAAAAACGAATTAGAAAAAATCAAAGAACAATTAATGAATGTTTTGTAATTATAATAAAAATGACATATATAAACATTTATATATGTCAATATGTCCGAATATTTTTTATTTTAAAAAAATAAAAAATTGGATTGTTTTTTGTAAAATTTATAAAAATTTATATAAAAATAAAAAAAATGGCAAATATAGAGCATTTAACAAAAGAAACTTTTAAAGAAAAAGTATTTAATTTTGAAAAAAATAAAGAATTTAATTTTACTGGTGATATTCCTTGTTTAATAGATTTTTATGCTGATTGGTGTGAACCTTGTAAAATGATTGCTCCAATTTTGGAAGAATTGCAAGATGAGTATAAAGGTAAATTAAATATTTACAAAGTAAACACAGAAGAAGAAAGCGAACTTTCGGACATGTTTGGTGTTCAAAGTATTCCTACTTTACTTTTTGTTCCAAAAGAAGGAGAACCACAAATGGCACAAAGTGCTTTACCAAAAGAAACTTTTATAAGAGCAATATCAGATATTTTAAAAGTATAACATAATTAGGATATTATTTTTCCAATTTTATTAAAAAATTTTGGTTCTTCGAACCTTTTTGTGAAATGTAATATTTTTTTTATCAAA
>JAOZVH010000171.1 GCA_029938235.1 Bacteroidales bacterium | reverse complement strand
TAATTCAAAATTAAAAATCGTAAAATTTTGGACGAATTTGAAAAAAAAATTTTTTATTAAAAATTTTCCAAAAGTATTTTTATTTAAAAATCAAAAAAAAAATTAGAAATTTATATTATTCATTTTCTATGGAAAATTCTATGGATTTTATTTTTGAATAATTTCCTAAATAATCTAAGGCTCTCATTTCTATAATATAATCTCTGCCTTTTTCAAAGTCTGAAATATATCTTTTATAAACTTCTTCTTTATCACCATTAATTGAATAGAAAATTTTAGAAAAACCAACGCTTTTATCTGTTGCCGACAAAAACAAAATTACATAATCCGAATAAACATCAACACTTTTAGTTTCGGTTGTTTTCTTTCCAATTGGCAATGTACTAAATCTTTCATAAACATCTGGACCAGTGTTATCAGTAACAAAAAAGAAATCATCTGTATTACTATTTTCTACATTATCAAAACCTTTATAATTTACTTTATGAAGTCCTTCTCCTTTACTTTCTATATGAAATTTCTCATTATAATTTTTATGTTTTTCTCCATCAATTCCATAAGTAATATACTGCAGACCAGATTCTTTATCTGTACCATCTAATTTTATCATTGTTTTATTAGAAATAAAAATAGTATCTCTTGTCTTAAAAAAAGCTCCTTCGAAAGAATATTGCATTTTTGGACCATTTAAATCTACATAAGTAAGCCTATTGTTTGTACTGTTGATAGAATTATTATCATTCTTAGAATTTTTATTGCTAGAATTATTTACAAAATCAACAGCATAATACTTTATTTCTAAGTCCCCAGATTTTGTTGGCAAATAAAAAGGTTTTTCATATATTTGATATTTTTTTCCATCCAAAGAATAATAAATTTCTCTTAAACCAGCCTTATTATCGACAGCATTAATTTTAAATTTTGTTCTTCCGGAAGAATATCCAACTCCGTTTGCAAAAAATTTATTTCCAATTACTTCATCTAAAGTTTTTGGTGGTGATTTATCCAGAAAGAAATCAAATTTTTTAATCTCTTCTTCGTTTTCAACATTATCAATGCTATAATATTTTATTGTATGATTACCTTCACTTAAATGTTTTACATTGAAAGGATAACGATAAAAATGTTTCTTCTTATTATCGTCTATTTTATAATAAATATGTTTTACTCTGGAAATTTTATCTTCTGCAGTTAGTATAATTTTTGTTCTTCCGGAAATTATATTTTCTTTTTGATCACCTTGTAAATTTAATTTTGTAATTGGAGGACTTATATCTAAAATAAATTTTAGATTTTTTGTTATGCTGACATTTCCAACATTATCAACAGCATAAAATTTATAAAAATATTCAGTTTCATTATCAGGAACTTTTATAGAATTTTCATAAATCTTAAAAATTCTTTTTTCTTCTGAAATATAAATATTTTCCACTCCGGAAGTTTCATCTCTTTTGACAATTTTTTTTTTAGAATCTTTTGCTATTAATTTAATCTCTGTATTTTTTCCACAGTACAAAATATTATCTTTTTTGTAAATTACACTTTTTCCAAAATCAATATTTATATGAGGTGCTTCACTGTCTGCAAAAATATTAAAAATTATATCTTGTTCCGGAACAACAGTAATTTTTGTTTTTTTATCTACTGCAGACGGCGAACGAACAGTATTCCATCCTTCAGTATCAAAATACATGGGATTTGCATATTCCGGAGTAGTTTCACTATTTAAAAGTTCTGGCTTTTCTTTCTTATCCGTAGAAATCCACAGATATACAGGTAAATCTCTATTAATAAACATACGTCCATCTTCTCTAAAATAAATTTTTTTTTTATGCTCTAATTTTTTTTGTGCTTTTACAGAAAAAAAATTACTGAAAAATATTAACGTAAAAAGAAAACTTATTGCTAAAATTTTATTATTCATAATTTTATATTAAAAAAAAATTTTTCAAAAATAATCAAATTTTTTCAAATTTTTTTTTCAAAAAAAAATTTAAAATAAAAATAAAATTATTTGTATTTTAATTTTTTATTTTTAATATTGTAAATTAAAAATTAATTTTTAATTAGCATATTTTTTGTGTTATATAAAAAAAAATATTATGAGTTTGAAAAAAAAAGTAAATTTATTTAGTTTTCGTTCTATCCTTGAGGAAAATGTAATTATATCATATAAAGGTCCTTTTGATAGACATATTTTATTTGTTATTGGTGATTATATCAAAACAACCATTGGAAAAAATTCTAAGGCAAGTAAAAAAATTTTTAATATTTTTATAGAGTTAGCACAAAATATCTCTTATTATTCTGCTGAAATTAATAAATTGGACGAGAAAAAAGAAATAGGTGTTGGAACTTTAGTAATAGGAGATCATAAAAATCATTATACTTTTAAAACAGGAAATGTTGTAAAAAAAGATGACATTATTCCTATAATAAACAAATGTGAATTGATAAATTCTCTGGACAGAGATTCTTTAAGAAAATTTAAAAGAGAGCAAAGAGCTTTGCCGCCAAGTGAAAATGATGGTGCACATATTGGATTAATTAAAGTAGCTTTAACTTCTGCAAATCCCTTAGATTTTCAAATTATAAATATAGATGATGATTTTTCTTATTTTTCTATTTCTGTAAAAATAAACAAATAATAAAATAATAAAAAAATGGAAAATTTAAAAATAGAAGGTTCACACGGTGCTTTTTTTGTGCCATTTGTTGATTTTAATTCTAATTCCGGAAGATGTGAATTATCTGGTGAATCATACCTGGAAAATACTTCTGAATTTTATGACAAATTATTAGAATGGTTGGAAAACTATATGGAAAATATTAGAAAACCTATATATTTTAATATTAAATTAACTTATTTTAATACAAGTTCGTCAAGAGCTATATTAGATATTTTAAATCTTTTAAAAGCTTATGAAGATGATGGAGGACAAATTCGTGTCAATTGGTATTACGAAGAAGATGATTTAGATATGGAAGAGGAAATAGAAGATTATATATTTGATACAGATTTAGATATTAATAAAAAAGCATTTTAATAAAATGCTTTTTTTATAATTTTTTTTTAAGTTATTCTTAATAATCTACGGTAATAACTTAATAATAAGTATGTTAAAGGTAATGCTATTAATAAACCAAGCATTCCTAATAATTTACCCCAAATTGAAAGAGATAATAATATTCCAGCTGGATTTAAACCAGTAACTGTACCCATAATTTTGGGTACAAGTATTGCATCTTGTATAATTTGAATCACAGCAAAAATTAAAAGAACCATAGAAATAACCACCCAAAAATTAGAATTTGTTTCCAGAGCATATATTAAAGCAAAAAAAGTCGCCGGAACTAATCCTATAATTTGTAAATAAGGAATCATATTTAACATCCCTATAAAAAGTCCCAGTAAAATACTCATTGGAAGACCAATAATTGTGAAACCAATTGCAAATAAAACTCCAACTAAAAAAGCAACTAATGACTGAGCACGAAAATAATTATTCATAGCAATTTCAAAATCATGAATTATCTCAAGAACAATTTTTTCATAAGATGGAGGAATTAATTTTTTCCATGATTGCAAAAAATTATTATAATCAACAAGTAAAAAAATAATATAAAGTAAAATAATAAACATTCCAAAAAAACCAATTATTATATTTAAGGTTCCGGAGAAAACTCCCAAAACACCGGGCAAAATTTTTTCAAAAGTTGTATTTAATAATTCTGTAATTTTATCTGCGTCAAAAAACGAAATTATTTCTTCTCTTTGTGCAAATTCCTTAATGTATTCTGAAAAACCCTCCGGAAAATAATCAGCTATTTTTTTATCCATACCTGTTTCGTTCACAAGATTTTTCAATAAAAATCCCATATGTTTAACTTCGTCAATGATCATAGGAATAATTACAAAACCAAAACTTGTTAAAATAAACAAAACAATTAATAAACTAGCAAGAACAGAAACAACTCTGTTTCTAAAAAATTTTTGCGTAAAATTTACAAATGGATTTAGAATATAAGAAATTAATAAAGCTATTGCAAATGGAATTAAAACACTGCTAAGATATCCAAGTAAGCTAAGAATTCCCCAAATTAATGAAATGGCAATTAATAAACGAACAAAACGGTCAAAAGTAATTTTTTCTGTTATTAAACTCATTATATGATAAATTAAAATTAAAATTATTTTTAATAATTTGCAATTTTATAATTAAAAAAAATTATATAGAAAATATATTTTTTTTTAATAAATTTTGTTCTAATTTTAATAATCGCTTTTTTATAGCCAAACCACCTCCATATCCCATAAGCGAACCGTTAGAACCAATAATACGATGACATGGAATAATGATTCCAATGGAATTTGCAGCATTTGCATTAGCTACAGCCCTGACAGCTTTTTCATTATTTATGGATTTTGATAATTCTAAATATGTTGAAATGCTTCCATAAGGAATTTTTATTAATTTTTTCCAGACATTTTTTTGAAAATCAGTTCCAAGCATTAAAATAGGAATATCAAATTTTTTTCTTTTTTTATTAAAATATTCTTCAAGTTGAATTCTTGTTTGCCTTAAAATATTATCATCTTGCTGAACAAATTTAGCTTTGAGACCTTTTTTTATCCTATTATCAACCGTTTTTCGCATTTTTCTATATCTGAAATCCATTAGACACAGTTTATTATCGAATGAACCAATAATAAATTCTCCATATTTTGTATTATAATATTGTATATTTATTATATTCATTATTTTTTTTTTTACAAATTTGATTAATTTTTTAATTTAAAAAAAAATACGTTTTTTGAGAAAAAATTTTTTTTTAATTTTATATAAAAAATATGTCTAAAAAAAATAAAAGAATTAATATAGTTTATTCGACAAATAAAGATTTTGATTACGAATATGATAACGAAGATATAATAAAAACTTTGCCTCCGGAAAAACAAAAATTAAAAATTTCAATTGATAAAAAGAAACGAAGAGGAAAAGTTGTAACTTTAATTACAAACTTTGTCGGAGAAGAAGAAGATTTAAAAGAGCTTGCAAAATTTTTAAAAAATAAGTGTGGAGTTGGAGGAAGTGCAAAAAACAATGAAATTATTATACAAGGAAATTTCATAGAAAAAATAAAAAAAATTTTAATTTCTCAGAAATATAAGGTTTTTTAATGAATTTTAAATTAAAATTAAATCATAAAAAAATTGGCAAATTAATAATGAAATTTTTTTTTATTATTATAAATTCATAAAAAATTTGCCATTTTTTGAAAAAATTTTTTTTATTTTTTATTTGTAATTATGATGCAAATAATTTCAAAGACAAAGAGATTTTCTTTTTAAGAAATTTTCTTTCCACTATAAAATCTAAGAAACCTTTTTCCAAAACAAATTCTGAACGTTGAAAACCAACTGGCAAATCTGTTCCTATTGCTTCCTTTATAACTCTTGGACCAGCAAAACCTATTAATGCTTCTGGTTCAGCAATATTTAAGTCGCCAAGCATAGCATGAGATGCTGTAACTCCACCTGTTGTTGGGTCTGTAAGAAGAGAAATATATGGTATTTTTTTCCTGGAAAGCAAATTTAATTTTGCAGAAGTTTTTGCCAATTGCATTAAAGAAAAACCTGCTTCCATCATTCTTGCACCTCCGGATTTTGAAATTATCATAAATGCCATGTTGTTTTTTATGGAAAAATCTATTGCTCTGGATATTTTCTCTCCAACAACAGAACCCATCGAACCACCAATAAATTCGAAATTCATAGAAGCAATCATTAGATCCATTTTATCAATTTTTCCATAACAAGTTGTAATTGCGTCATTTAAACCAGTTTTTTTCTTTCCTTCTTTAAGACGTTTTGTATAACGCTTTTTGTCTTTGAATTCCAAAGGGTCTACAGATACTAAATTTTCATTAATTTCTGTATATTTATTTTTGTCAAAAATTATTTCAAAATACTTTTTTGAACTAATTCGCTCGTGAAAACCACATTCACAAACTCCCAAATTTTTTTCATGTTCTTCTGTTGAAACTAATTTTTTACATTTTTTGCATTTATACCAAAGACCTTCTTTAATATTTTTTTTATCTTTTGTATCTGTTGTAATTCCCTGAGTTAATCTTGTAAACCAATTCATAAATTAAATTAAAATTAAATTCCAAATATAAAATTTATTTTGATAAAAAAAATTTTTATTCTAAAACTTCAAAAGTCCCCAAAATAGCTTCTAATTGTCGCAGAAGATCTCTTTTACTTTTATTTGGTTTATAAACATAAGCTTCTATTGTAATAATTTTATTTTTTTTTTCGTCCAATGTTGTTAAACTAACAAATGGGCCACCCATTTTATCTTTTCCATTAGTTTTCCAAAGTCCACGAATTCGTGTAAAAAATCTTTCTTTTTTTCTAAATTTTTGAAAAAAAACTGGAAAGAATTCTTTTTCTGTTGTCATATAAGAATTTAGAGCCGTTCTAACATTTTTTTTCAAAAATTTTTCTCTTTTTTCTAATAAAAAATTTTTTGTAAAAGTATTGCTGTCTGTGTAATTATAATGGTAAATGAAAATTCCTTGTGTTGATGTGTAAGTTTCATTTGTAAGCCAAGAAAAACCTGATGAATCCATATCTAAGGTATAAGATTTTGGAATTACCATAGAAATATTATGTTTCTTTTCCAGAAAAGAATTTATATTTTTATTTTCAAATTTCTTATAAGTTTTAGAAATTCTATTATTTTCTTCCTGCAATAAATAATTTACAATTTTATTTTCACTTTTTTCAAGTATATCTAAAAAGTCTTTTTCATCTTTTGCTATTACACTGATAAAAACCTGAGGTGTAGCAAAAACATCTTTTTTTATAGAAATAGAACTTTTCTTTATAGAAGAAGAAATTTGCGTAATAATAATATTCCTATGTGTTTTAAATATTCTGGAAAAAGCATTGTGAGGAATATTTATTAAATCAAATAAAGGTTCATTTTGTGCTAAATATTCATATTTTTTTGCAAAAATATCTCTGATTTTGTTTCCAGCTTTAGATTTCCAATTATCTTTTTTTATCACAATAACCAATTCACCGATTTTTCCAGTTATTCCGGGTAACAATATTTTGTTTTTTGTGTCGCTATCACAAGAAAATGTGAAAGAGAAAAATAAAGAAATAATTAAAAAAAAACTAAATAAATAAATAACTTTTTCTTTCATAAAATAATTTTTTTAAATTAACGTAAAAAAAAAAATTAAATTTTAAAATTTTAAATTTTTCAAAAAAAAATCTTTTTCAAAAAATGACGTTTTTTTTAATATTTTAAATTAAAAAAAATTTCCCCAAAAATGACGTTTTTTTTAATATTTT
>JAOZVH010000170.1 GCA_029938235.1 Bacteroidales bacterium | reverse complement strand
AAATCGTCCAAAATTTTAACATTTTTTAATTTCAAAATAAAAAAATTTTTTTTCATAATTCGTCCAAAAATCATCCAAAATTTTAATATTTTTAAATTTATAAAAATTTTTCCAAAAAACGACGAAATTTAAAGATTAGTTATTTTTTGTTTTTGAGCGATTTTATACAATACATCAGCACATAAATCTATACCATTATCCCAATAAATTGTTTCCCAATCTTCATCATATTGCACAGTTTTAAAATACTCTTCATTTAATAATTCATTAAAAATATTACTTGGCTCTTCTGCCCATTCTTTAATTTGTTCTTTTAAATTTATTTTTAATATTTCTTTATTTAGAAATTCTAAAGTCAAAATAAAAGCTTCTATTTTTATTAATTTTTTTAAAAATTCATTTTATTTCTTTTAATTTAGGCTTTCCTTTTTGTGCTTCTTCCCAATTTTTGAGCAATTTTTTTTTATTCTTTTTAGACCATTTTTTAATTTCTTTTTTTTAGTAGGCATTTTTCCTGCTATTACTTCACCGTTATCAATATTTACCGAACATTTATATTCTGCATATTTCGCATGAAAATGTGGTGGCGGATGGTCTTTCACAAATATTTTAATAATAATTCCCAAAAATTTAGATAAAATTGGCATAATATATTTTTTTATTTTGAAAATGAAAAAAAATTTTTTTTTCAAAATTCGTTCAAAATTTTAACATTTTTTAATTTGAAATTTAAAAAAAATTTTTTCAAAAATCGTCCAAAATTTCATATTTTTTAATTTAAAAATAAAAAAATTTTTTTTCAAAAATCGTCCAAAATTTTAATGTTTTTAAATTTTAAAAAAAACAACTATTTTAGCAAAAACTATTTTCTAAGTTTATGGATGCTACTCTTAATATTATTATAGTTATTTTAATTTTTATTTTTGCAACTGTTGTTATGTTGGTAAATGTTTATATTGAAAATAAATATAAGCCTAAATCAAGATTTTTGAAAAATCCAAAGTATGGATGTATAGTGTTGATTGTAGTTGTCCCAACTGGATTAGTTTTATTTAAAATATACCAATGGATAAAGGAGTTATTAGAAATATTATTTTAAAAACAAATTAAAACGTCTCGTATGTTTTTTATTATTTAGAAAAAAATTTTGGTTCTTGAAACCTTTTTGTGAAATATAAATTATTTTTTATTAAAAATAATTATTATGATTTAAGCGTCCACGATGATTTCGTTACATCGTCATTAAAACATTGATTTTTAATGTTTTAATGACGATTTGAAATAAAAATATTTTGAAAAATATTTTGAAAAAAAATACAAATTTTTCACAATTTTTTTATAAAAAAAACTCTCACCACAAAAAGGTTCTATAGCCAAAATTTTTTTCAAAAAAACGCCAAAATATTAATATTTTGGCGTTTTTTTTACATATATTATTTTCTATTTAATGACTTTCTTCTGTTGCCATTCCAAAATAAAGTGCTGATAATAAAGTAAATACATAAGCTTGTATAAAAGCAACAAGCAATTCTAATAAAGTCATAAAAATGGTAAAGGATATTGAAAGAATAGAAACTCCATAACCAGCGTAAACACTCAAATTTCCAAATATAAAAATCAAACTAAAAAATCCCAAAACAACAACGTGTCCTGCGGTAGCATTTGCAAACAAACGAATCATTAAAACAAAAGGTTTAATGAAAATTCCCATAATTTCAATAAAAATCATCAAAGGAAGCAACCACCAAGGAACTCCCGGAGGATTAAAAATATGTCCCCAGTAATTTTTATTTCCTACAGAAGTTGTAATTAAAAAAGTTATTAATGCAAGCGTTAAAGTTACGCTAATATTTCCTGTTACATTTGCACCAAATGGAAAAATAGGAATTAAACCAAACAAATTATTTATAAAAATAAAGAAAAATACCGTCAATAAAAAGGGCATATAAGTAATATATTTTTTTTCTCCTATCGCCGACTTTGCAATATCATCACGAACAAATATTATCAAAGGCTCTATAAAAGACTGTAAACCTTTTGGAGCAATTCCGGGATTTTTTTTGTAAACATTGGCAATGCCAATAAAAATAAATAACATAAAAATCAAGCTAATAAAAATAGAAGTAACATTTTTTGTAATGGAAAAATCCATAGGAATACTAATACTTCCATTTTCCAAAACTTCTACTATTTTTCCCTTATTTTCACCATCTAACTCTAAACGAAAATTTTTATATTTTTCATGTCCCTGATGAAATTTGTTTGACATAAAAAATACAAAACCTTGATTTTCGCTGTACAAAATAACCGGCAAAGGAACACTAATATGATTTTCTCCAATGGTTACAATGTGCCATTCGTGGGAATCTCCTATGTGGTCAAAAATAAGATCTTTTACCGAAAAAGTTTTTTCGCTTTTTTCTAATTCTTCAGAAAATAAATTAAGTGAAGAAAAAATTATTAATATGGTAAGAATATTTCTTTTTAAAATTTGTGTCATTTTTTATTTTTTTTGAAAAAAAAAATTTTTTTATTTAATTTAAACCAGTTTCTTTTAAACGCTCAGCATTTTCAGAAATTTCTAATTTTTCAATAATTTCATATAAATCACCGTTAATAATATTTGGCAAATTATATAAAGTCAAATTAATTCTATGGTCTGTAACTCGTCCTTGTGGATAATTATAAGTCCTAATTTTTGCTGAACGGTCTCCGGAAGAAACCATAGTTTTTCTTTTGGAAGAAATTTTATCCAGATATTTTTGATATTCCAGATTGTATAATCTCGTTCTCAACTCTAACATTGCTTTATCGAGATTTTTTAATTGGGACTTTTGATCCTGACAAGTTACAACTATTCCAGTTGGTTTGTGTGTTAAACGAATTGCCGAATAAGTTGTATTTACAGATTGACCACCGGGTCCAGAAGAACAATAAGTATCTTTCCTAATATCTTCTTGTTTTATTTCAATGTCAAATTCTTCTGCTTCTGGTAGAACAGCAATGGAAGCAGCAGAAGTATGAACCCGTCCTTGGGTTTCTGTTTGCGGAACTCTTTGAACTCGATGAACTCCTGATTCATATTTTAAAATTCCATAAACATTTGCTCCTCTTACACTCATAACCACTTCTTTATAACCTCCAGAAGTTCCGTCAGAAAAGCTGTTTACATTAACTTTCCATTTTTTATCTTCACAAAATTTTACATACATTCTAAATAAATCTCCCGCAAAAATACTTGCTTCGTCTCCTCCTGTTCCTGCTCTGATCTCCATAATTGCATTTTTTGCATCTTCTGGGTCAGAAGGTAAAAGTTGAATTTTAATTCTTTTTTCTAAAATTTTTTTTTTTTCGTTTAATTCATCTAATTCCATTTTTGCCATTTCTCTCATTTCCTCGTCTTTTTCTTCACGAAGAATTTCCCTAGAAAAGGAAATGTTGGAAAGAACTTTTTTATAGCTTTTATAAGAATTAATTAAAGGTTCTAATGATTTATATTCTTTATTTAATTTTATATATTGTTTAATGTCAGAAATTATTTCAGGGTCTATTATTCTTTCAGAAATTTCCTCAAATTTTTGATAAACGCCTTCTAATTTGTCCAGTAAAATATTTTTACTCATTTCATTTTATTTTTGTAAAATACAAAGTTATTATTTTTTTTAAATAAAAAAATAATTTAAAATTAAAAAAAATTATACTTTTATCAAATTTTTAAAAAAGATGCGAACAAAACATATTTTATCAATTTTAATATTAACAATATTAATATTTGCAAGTTTTAAAAACTTTGCACAACAATTTACATTTTCCTTAGACCCTAATATCAAAGCAACATCAGGACATTTGGGTTTTAAAGCAAAAAATTTTGTCTTTTTTTTAGGAGCAGAAAATCAAAAATTTGATGTCTATAACATAATCAGGGATCCTAGTATGGATTTAACAACAAAATATATTTCTCAGGAAAAAATGTTTATTTTATTTTTTGGAACAAAAATTTTCTTTTTAGAAACAAAGAGTACTAAGTTCTATATTAAATGCTCATTAGGTCCAGCTATGTTTCGATCTAAACTAGTAAAAAAACATAATATTTCTGGTGTTTATATAGAAGATTTCAGTTTATTCCAAATTAAATTTGGAATTGGTGCAGAATATTTTTTCTCGGAAAACTTTAGCTTTGGAGGAGATATTGGAGGAAGGACTTTTTCAGGAGATAAGGAAATGAAAATAGAAGATTATAATCAAACAAGAGAAATTGATATAGATTTAAGCGAATATTATGCTTCTCTTTCTTTAAATTTTTATTTTTAAATAATTTTTTTGTAATTTATTGAAAATAAAATAAAATTAAAAAAAATTATACTTTTATCAAATTTTTAAAAAAAAAGATGAGAACAAAACATATTTTATCAATTTTAATATTAACAATATTAATATTTGCAAGTTCTAAAAACTTTGCACAACAATTTACATTTTCCTTAGACCCTAATATCAAAGCAACATCAGGACATTTGGGTTTTAAAGCAAAAAATTTTGTCTTTTTTTTAGGAGCAGAAAATCAAAAATTTGATGTCTATAACATAGAAACAGCTCCTAATTTAAGAACAGAATATATTTCTGAGGAAGAAGTATTTATTCTATTTTTCGGAATGAAAGGTTTTGTACTAGAAACTAATAAAATGAAGTTTTATATAAAAACTTCGGCTGGTTTAACACATTTTCGCTCAAGAATTAATCCAAAAGATGTGGGATTAGAATTCCATGAAAGAGAGCATATTTCAAACATTAATATGAACGATTTCGGATTATTCCAAATTAAATTTGGAATTGGTGCAGAATATTTTATTTCAGAAAATTTTAGTTTTGGTGGCGATATGGGAGGAAGAACATTTATAGGAGATACAGAAGCAAATTTAGATGAGTATTTAGATGGGAATTCTTATAGAGAAATTGATATATATATGAAAGAATATTACGCTTCTCTTTATTTCAATTTTTATTTTAAATAATTTTTTTTGTAATTTATTGAAAATAAAATTAAATTAAAAAAAATTATACTTTTATCAAATTTAAAAAAAAAAGATGAGAACAAAACATATTTTATCAATTTTAATATTAACAATATTAATATTTGCAAGTTCTAAAAACTTTGCACAAATTACATTTTCCTTAGACCCTAATATCAAAGTAACATCAGGACATTTAGGTTATAAGTTTGAAAAAGATTTTGTCATTTTTTTAGGAGCAGAAAATCAAAAATTTGATGTTTATAACACAGAAACAGCTCCTAATTTAAGAACAGAATATATTTCTCAGGAAGAAGTATTTATTTTATTTTTAGGAACAAAAATTTTCGTTACAGAAACAAAGAATACTAAATTTTATTTAAAATTCTCATTAGGTAATACTATCTTTCAGTCAGAATTTAATTTAAAAGATAGACAGATAAATTCTGGTGCTGAAGGAGAAAAAGATAATGTTTCTGGTATTTCTATAGAAGATTTCGGCTTAATGCAAATTAAATTTGGAATTGGTACAGAATATTTCTTCTCAGAAAATTTTAGTTTTGCTGGTGATATTGGAGGAAGAACATTTTTAGGAAGTACAGAAAAAATAAATGGTGATAATTCAAGAGGAATTGATATAGATTTGAGTGAATTTTATTCTTCTCTTTCTTTTAATTTTTATTTTTAAATGATTTTTTTTGTAATTTATTGAAAATAAAATTAAATTTAATTAAAAAAACATTATATTTTTAAAAAAAATTTTTTTATGAAAATTAATAAAAATGATTTGATAGAAAAAGGTTTTCTTGATATAAAAATCGATGAATCTTTAAATTTAGTTGAGTC
This sequence comes from Bacteroidales bacterium, assembly GCA_029938235.1. Lineage (GTDB taxonomy): Bacteria > Bacteroidota > Bacteroidia > Bacteroidales > 4572-128 > 4572-128. Next base: position 1,536 of record JAOZVH010000170.1, on the reverse strand, counting down.
CATTAAAAAGTTAAAAAAAGAAAAAAATGCTGTTATTTTAGCACATTTTTATCAAACTCCTGAAATTCAGGATATTGCAGATTTTATTGGAGATAGTCTTGCACTTTCTCAGAAAGCTGCAGAAGTAAAAGATGCTGATATTATTCTTTTTGCCGGAGTTCATTTTATGGCAGAAACAGCAAAAATTTTATCTCCGGAAAAGAAAGTTTTACTTCCTGATTTAAAAGCAGGTTGTTCTCTTGCTGAATCTTGTACGCCAGAAAAGTTTGCAAAATTTATAAAAGATAATCCGGAGCATCTTGTAATTACTTATGTAAATGCATCAGCGGAAATAAAAAGTATGACAGATATAGTTTGTACTTCAACAAATGCAAGACAAATTGTAGAAAGTCTTCCGGAAGATCAAAAAATTATTTTTGCTCCGGATAAAAATTTAGGTAATTACATTAATGGCATTACAAATCGTAAAATGCTACTTTGGGATGGTGCTTGTACAGTTCATGAGGAATTTTCTCTGGAGAAGATTTTGAAGTTAAAAAAAGAAAATCCAGATGCAAAAATTTTATCTCATCCGGAATGCGAAAAACCTGTTTTAATAGTTTCTGACTTTATCGGTTCAACAGCAGGAATATTGAAATATTCACAAGAAGATAAAAGTAAAAAATTTATCGTCGCTACGGAATCAGGAATTTTGCACCAAATGAGGAAAAAAAGTCCAGAAAAAGAGTTCATTCCAGCTCCGCCAAACGATTCCACTTGCGCATGCAACGAATGTGAATATATGAAATTAAATACTTTGAAAAAATTATATGTCGCATTAAAATATGAAATGCCAGAAATAATTCTTGAAGAAAATTTGATAGAAAAAGCAAAAAAACCTATCATTAAAATGTTAGAAATTTCTAAAAAATTAGGACTGTAGATTTTTTCGAAAAAAAATTATAAACAAATTCCAAATTTTAAAACTTGGAATTTGTTTTATACAAATTGAAAAAAAAATTTTTTTTCAAAAATGCCTAATTTTTAATGATTTTTTATAATTTAAAAAAAAATTTTTTTTCAAAAAAAACGAAAAATTTTAATGATTTTTTATAATTAAAAAAAAATTTTGGTTCTTGGAACCTTTTTGTGAAATATAATTTTTTTTTATTAAAAATAAAAAGATTATGATTCAAGCGTCCACGCTTGATTTCGTTGCATCGTCCTATAAAGCATTGATGTTTAATGTTTTAATGACGATTTGGAATAAAATTTTTGAAAAATATTTTGAAAAAAAGCATAAATTTTTCACATTTTTTTTATGAAAAAAACTCTCACCACAAAAAGGTTCGAAGAGCCAAAATTTTTTTTCAAAAAAACGAAAAAATTTTAACATTTTTTAATTTCAAAATAAAAAAAATTTTTTTCAAAATTCGTCCAAAATTTTAACATTTTTTAATTTCAAAATAAAAAAAATTTTTTTCAAAAATCGTCAAAATTTTAACATTTTTTAATTTCAAAATAAAAAGTTTTTTTCAAAAATCGTCCAAAATTTCA
>JAOZVH010000023.1:6395-24590 GCA_029938235.1 Bacteroidales bacterium | reverse complement strand
AGTTTCAACATAATAGCGATGTTTCTTATTAATATTAAAAGTTTAATTTAGTTTATTATAAAAAATCATTAAAAAATTGTCGTTTTTTGAAAAAATTTTTTTTTTTTAAATTATAAAAAATCATTAAAAAATTGTCGTTTTTTTGAAAAAATTTTTTTTTTAAATTTTAAAATCATTAAAAAATTGTCGTTTTTTGAAAAAATTTTTTTTTATTATTATAAAAATTGATATAAATATAGAACTTGTGTAAATGCACTAATTAGTATTTTAATATTCAAAAAAAACAAAATAAAATGATAGCAAAAACGCCAAATCGTCCAAAATTTTAATGATTTTTAATTTCAAAATTAAAAAATATTTTTCAAAAATCGTCCAAAATTTTAATATTTTTATTTTGAAATTAAAAAATATTTTTCAAAAATCGTCCAAAATTTTAATGATTTTTAATTTCAAAATAAAAAAAAATTTTTTTCAAAAAAACGCCATTTTTTTACGATTTTATGTAAAAATAAAATTTATTAAATAGCATATTAAAAATATTTTATCATTTTCATTAATATTTTTTTAACAAAAATTAAATTTGCTAAAAAATATTGAATAATAAAATTATGGCTGATTCTGGTTCAATATTTACAAATTTTGAAAGTTCTTTCGAAACAAATGAAAATAATAAAAATCTTTCAAACTCTGAAAGTGCTTTCGAAACAAATGAAAGTTCTTTCAAGAAAAATGAAAATAATAAAAATTTTTCAAAAAAAAATGAAACTTCTTTCGAAATAATAAAAGTTCTCAGCGACAGAGGAGGAATGGGTGATCTTTACAAAGTAAAAGATGAAAATGGGAAATTTTTAGTTATAAAAAGAGTTAAAAAAATATATAGAGGAAATAAGAAATATATTGAACTTCTGGGAAAAGAATATGATATTCCTTCGAAATTAAATAACGAAGGAATAATAAAAGTTTTTGAAAAAGGTAAAGACATTGAAGAAGATTATTATTCTATGGAATTTATAGAAGGCAAAACTTTAGAAAATTTAATGAGGTCAAAAGACTTAATAAATAACAATCTTTTAGAAAAAATTATTAAAGATTTGCTTTCTACTTTATCTTACATTCATAAAAGTCAAATTTATCACAGAGATTTAAAACCAAGCAATATTATGATTACTGACAAAGGTAGTAATGTAAAAATATTGGATTTTGGTCTTGCAGATGGTGATAGTTATGAAGACCTTGTAAATAAAATGGGAACTAAAATTTACAGTTCGCCAGAGCAACAAAATAATGAAGAAATAGACCAGCGTACAGATATTTATTCTTTTGGAATTATTTTATTAGAAATTTTAACAGAAAAAACAGATATATCTTTTCTAAAAGATGTAAAATCAACAACTTACAAAGAGATAATTAAAAAATGTACTTTTAAAGAAAAAGGAAAAAGATTTTATAATAGTGATGAAATTTTACATTTTATTGAAAAATTGAAAACAGCTAATAAAAATTTTGATGAAAAAAGATATTATGATGCGAAAAAAAAATATAAATCTTATATAGACGAAAATCCAAATAATAAGAATAAAAAGTTTATAGAAGACAAAATTTATATTTGTAAAAAACAAATGGGAATAGCTATAATAAAAAGTTTAATTATAGTTTTTACTATTCTTATGATAATTAATATATTTTTTATATTTAAATATTTTTATTTTACATAAAAATATTTTTATACATTTGTCGTCATTATTAAATAATTTTTTTATTTATGAAATTAGATATTTTACTTGGTCTCCAGTGGGGTGATGAGGGAAAAGGAAAAATAGTTGATGTTTTAACTCCAAAATATGATATTATTGCTCGTTTTCAAGGTGGACCTAATGCAGGTCATTCATTAGAATTTAATGAAATTAAACATATTTTACATACTATTCCTTCAGGAATTTTCAGAAAAAATAAATTAAATATTATAGGTAATGGAGTTGTAATAGACCCTATTATTTTTCATAATGAGATAAAAAAATTAGAAAATCTCGGTGTAGAAACAGAAAAAATTTTAATGATTTCTAAGAAAGCACATTTAATTTTACCAACACATAAAATTTTAGATGCAATCTTAGAAAAATCAAAAGGTAAAACAAAAATCGGTTCTACTTTAAAAGGCATAGGTCCAACTTATGTTGATAAAATTGCCAGAAACGGTCTGAGAGTTGGGGATATTTTGAATGACAATTTCAAAGAAAATTATAATTTATTAAAAAATAAACATAAGAATATTTTAAAAAATTATGATTTTGAATATTCTTTGGAAGATTTTGAAAAAGATTTTTTTATTGGAATAGAAACTTTAAAAAAATTTCAAATTATTGACAGCGAATATTACATAAATAATTTTCTTGAAAATGGTAAAAAAATACTCGCTGAAGGTGCCCAAGGAACTTTATTAGATATAGATTTTGGGTCTTATCCTTATGTTACGTCTTCAAATACTTTTAGTGCAGGAGCCTGTGTTGGTTTGGGAGTTTCTCCGAAAAAAATAGGAGATATTTACGGAATTACAAAAGCATATTGTACAAGAGTAGGAAGAGGAGGATTTCCAAGTGAACTTTTTGACGACGACGGAGAAAAATTGCAAAAATATGGAAAAGAATTCGGTGCAACAACAGGCAGAAAAAGAAGATGTGGATGGCTTGATTTAGTAGCTTTGAAATATTCTATTATGATTAACGGAGTTAATAAACTGATAATTAGCAAAATAGATGTTTTAACACATTTAGATTATATTAAAGTTGCAGTTGCTTACGAAATAGACGGTAAAATTGTTAAAAATTTTCCTTTTGATATAAATCAAAAAAATATCAAACCAATTTACAAAAAATTTGAAATTTGGAAGTCTGATATTTCAAATATTAAATCAAAAAAAGATTTTCCAAAAGAATTGAAAAATTATATTAATTTTATAGAAAAAGAGATAAAAGTTCCTATAAAAATTATTTCGCTCGGAGCAAATAGGAATTCAACAGTTTTTATGTAAAAAAATTTAAAATTCTAAATTTTGAAAATTTAGAATTTAAATTTTTAATATTTTGTATATTATTTTTTAATAATATTTTCATTTAAATTAATAAGATTTTGAAATTTTTGAAATTCATTTGCTTCTTTTTTATTATCTGATTTTTCACAAGAATAAATTAAAACTTCTAATAACTCATAAATAATTTCATCATTTTTTGCTGGTAAAAAATATTCTGGTCTTGGTTTTTCTTTTATTTCTTTTAGGAAAGTATAAACTTCTTTTTTTCCGCTTATTGTACCTTTTTTTAAAGGATTTATATAAAAAATATTATTTTTATCCTTATAAATTAAAAAGAAATTTTTTGGAAGTTTTATGCAAAAAACAGGAATATTTAAAATATTAGAAATTATAGAATATAAAATAGACAAAGAAATTGCATTTCCATTCTTATTTTCAAGAATTGAGTTTATAAAAAAACTCTCTGGAATTTTATAATTTTCTATATTAGCAAAAAAACTGTAAATATTGAAAAATATGTGATTAAGTAATTTTACTTTCAAAAGTGGTGTTAAATTTCCATTATAAATTTCTAAAAAAACATTTGTAATTTTATTTATTTCTGACTTTATTTTTTCAAAATCTATATTTTTATCATTTATTTTTGCTATTAAAAACAAAGCATCTAATAAATTTTTTTCATCAGAATTTGCCCAAATCTTAAAATTATTTAAAGTAGATGAAAAACTTATATTTAATAAAATATTTTTTATCCTATTTTCTAATAATTTATTTCCAGATTTTTTTAATTTTTCCAGGAAAAAAATTGCTTTATCACCTTCGTCTAAAATATTTTTTTCTATTATATTATAAATATTTTCATCAGGATCATCTAACAAACGAACTAACGATTTTAATTTATTTTCTTTCATTTTGTTTATTTTTTTTAAACGAATTTACAAAAAAAATATTTTTCAAAAAAAAAAAAAAACAATTAAAAATTATCATTATTCGAAATTTTTTATTTCCATTTTTTCACCGTCAAAAATGCAATATGAAAAATGAGAAATCCAATCTCCGGTATTAAAATATTCACTATTTTTTGAAATTTTTGTTTTTTTTGGAAAATGCCTATGCCCATAAATAAAAAAATTATGTTCTTCTTTTTTCTGAATTTCTTTTGAATGCAAAACAAGAAATTCTTTATCATCACCAAAATAACCGTCTTTTGTTACAATTTTTGTATCTCTGCTAAGAGACCATTTTTGTCCAAGAAATAAAGCAAAATTTGGATGTAATCGGGAAAATAAAAATTGTAAAATTTTATTTGTAAAAATTCTTTTTAAAATATTATATTTCCAATCGAAACCTCCAAGTCCGTCGCCATGTGCAATATAAAATTTTTTATTTCCTATTATCATTGTTTTTGCTTTTCTGTGCAAAATTACTCCAATTTCCTGAGGCAAATAATCGTAAATCCAAATGTCATGATTTCCTGTAAAAAAATGAACTTTAATTCCTGAATCTGTAATTTCTGCTATTTTTCCAAGAAAACGAGTAAAACCACGTGGTACAACTTTTTTATATTCATACCAGAAATCAAAAATATCGCCAAGCAAATAAATTTCGTCAGCGTCTTTTTTTATTTTATCAAGCCAACGTATAATTTTTTTTTCTCTGGAAAGACTTCTGTGAAAATCAGGATAACCCAAATGAAAATCAGAGGCAAAATAAATTTTCAAAATTTTTTAATTTTTTTATTTAAAAATATTCGCATATTACAAAAAAAAAAATTATGAAAAAAATAGCTATTTTTGCTTCTGGCTCCGGAACTAATGCAGAAAATATTTTTAAATATTTTCAAAAAAATGAATTTATAAAAGTTTCTTTATTAATGTCAAATAATAAAAATTCTTTTTCCTTAGAAAGAGCAAAGAATTTTAATATTCCAACTAAGATTTTTAATAGGAATCAATTTTACAAAGAGAATTTTGTTATTGATATTTTAGAAAAAAATAAAATTGATTTTATTATTCTTGCTGGTTTTTTGTGGTTAATTCCAGATAATATTTTAAAAAAATTTGAAAAAAAAATTATTAATATTCATCCTGCATTATTGCCAAATTACGGAGGAAAAGGAATGTTTGGAATGCAATTACATAATAAAATTATTGAAAATAAAGAAAAGGAAAGTGGCATAAGCATACATTTTATAAATGAAAAATATGACGAAGGCGAAATTATTTTTCAAAAAAAATGTAAAATAGACAAAAATGATAATGCCATAGATTTAGCAAAAAATATTCATAATTTAGAATATAAATATTTTCCGAAAATTATAGAAAATGTAATTTTAAAAAAATATTAAAATTTTGTGTGAATAAAAAATTTGTTTTTCACAAAATCGGCAATTTTTTAATGATTTTATAATTAAAAAAAAAATATTTTTCAAAAATCGTCCAAAATTTTAATTTTTTTAAAAAATGATGAATTTTTTACGATTTTATTTGAAATTAAAAAAAAATATTTTTCAAAAATCGTCCAAAATTTTAATATTTTATTAAAAATAAATTTTTTCAAAAAAATGCCAAAATTTTAATATTTTATTAAAAAAAATTCCAAAAAACATTAAAATTTTAATATTTTATTAAAAAAAATATTTCTCCAAAAACTGCCAAAATTTTAACATTTTATTAAAAAAAAATTTTCTCCAAAAATGCCAAAATTTTAATATTTTATTAAAAAAAAATTTTTTTCCAAAAAATGCCAAAATTTTAATATTTTATAAAAAAAATTTTTCCAAAAATCGCTAAAATTTTAATATTTTATAAAAAAAATTTTTCTCCAAAAATGCCAAAATTTTAATATTTTATTAAAAAAAAATTTTCTCCAAAAATGCCAAAATTTTAATATTTTATTAAAAGAAATTTTTTCCAAAAACCACTAAAATTTTAATAATTTATTAAAAAAAATATTTCTCCAAAAAATGCCAAAATTTTACTAATTTATTAAAAAAAAATTTTTTCCAAAAATCGCTAAAATTTTAATATTTCATTAAAAAAAAATATTTTTCCAAATTCGTCCAAAATTTTAATTTTTTTAAAATTTTAAAAAAATATTTTTCAAAAAATGATGAATTTTTTATGATTTTATTTGAAATTAAAAAAAAATATTTTTCAAAAAATGACCAAAATTTTATGATTTTTTATTTTGAAAATTAAAAAAAAATTTTTTTTTCAAAAAATGACCAAAATTTTAATATTTTTTATAATTAAAAAAAAATTTTTTTTTCAAAATCGTCCAAAATTTTATGGTTTTGAGTAATTAAGAAAAAAATATTTTTCAAAAAAAGAGAAATTTTTAATTATTATTTAATTTCAATATTTCTTTTTTTATTTATAATTGCAATTTCAAGATCTTCGTTATTTTTTTCTTCTGTATTTGGTTTTTCACCTATCCAAAACCAATTTATAAAAAATTTTGTTTTATATAAATAAAATTTTAAACGATTTAAAACTAAAATCAAAGGAGGAAAAATTAATAAAATAAGTGCTGTACCAACAAAAACGCCATAAGCAAGTGATGCCGCCATAGGTTTTAAAAATTGTGCTTGAAAACTTTTTTCTAAAATCAAAGGATATAAACCTACAGTGGTAGTTATGGTTGTCAATACAATTGCTCTAAATCTAGAAATTCCAGCGGTATAAGCTGCCTCTTCAACTTTATGACCTTCAAAAATTAGAGAATTATATTTTGCGAGAAACACAACTGCATCATTTATAATTACTCCGGAAAGTGCAACCATTCCCCATGCACTTAACATAGAAATTGGTATTCCTTCTAAACCGTGTCCCCAAATTGCTCCTATCCAAGCAAGCGGTATCATCAAAAGAATTATAAAAGATTGCGAAACAGATTTAAAATGCAACATTAATAATAAAAGAATTACCGCAAAAGCAATGGAAAAATTATTTTTCATATCTTCTATGGATTCACCGCCACTTTTACTTTGTCCTTGATATAAAACACTTACTCCTTTATATTTTAATTTCATAGGTTTAATTATCTCATTTTCAATTTGTTCCATAATTGGAGGAATTGGAGAATAAGGGTCTAACAAATCAGCATCTATGCGAATTTCTCGGGAAGAATTAAAACGACGAATATTTACGGGACCTCTTTCTAAATGATAATCTACTAAATCTTTTAAGAAAAATATCCCTTTTTGTGTTTTAATTTTCATATTTTCAAGCTGTCCAACATTTAATCTGTCTTCTTTTGGATATCTTACCCAAACTCTTAGTTCATCTTTTCCGTGTTGTAAACGCTGAATCTGTCCACCAAAAAAGCCTTGTCTTATTTGATTACTTATGCTTGCGTGGTCTAAACCTAAAAAATATGCTTTATCTTTCAATTTTATACGAATCTCTTGTTTACCTGCGGCATCATTATCAACTATATCTTTCAAAGTTGGAATTTCAAATAAACCATCTTTTAAAAATTTTTTTGCCTGAGTTAATTCTTCTAAATTTTTACTCAAAATAGAAATTGAAACAGGCTTTCCAAATCTATTCATAGCACCAATTTTGAACTTTTCTGCTTCTTTAACAAAAGAAACTTTTTCTTGTATTCTTCGAGAAATTTCAAAACTTGAAATTGGAGCACCCTCTAAATCTCCAAGCATAATTTGAATATGTCCGGCATGTGAACCATTTTCTTGTCCGTCAAAAGCACTCCCCAAATTCAAAAATGTAAATTGAATAAATGCTTCTTCCGGCTGAAATTCTTTTTGTAATTCATCATTAATTTGCCATACAATTTTATCAAATTTTTGCAAATATTCAAAAGTTTGTTTTTCACCATCACTTGGTTTAAAAGCAATATCAATCTTAAACATATCAAAAGGAATGGCTGGAAAAATAGTATATTTAATAAAACCGCCTTGTATTAAACCTATGGTTAAAAAAAGAAAAAAAACTGGCATAGTTACAACTATCCATTTCCATTTTATCAGAACTTTTAATATTCTACCATAAATTTTTATTTTCATAAAATTTATAAATTTCTCAAGTATTTTTCTTATTTTACTTTTTCTTGATTTTCTTCTTAAAATATGCGGACTTGCAAGGTGTGCAGGCAAAACAAAAAATGCTTCTATCAAAGAAAAAAACAAACTTACAATAACAACAAAAGCCATTTCTCTTAGAAATTCCATACGTCCGGAAAGAAATAAAATTGGAGTAAAAGCAATCATAGTTGTACTTATTGAAGTTGTAACAGCAGGCAAAACTTCCATGGTTCCATCAATTGCTGCTTGTTTTGGTGTTTTTCCTTTTTCATAATGAGTAAAAATATTTTCACCAATAACAATTCCATCATCAACAAGTATTCCTATAACCAGTATCATTCCAAATAAAGAAATCATATTTATTGTAATTCCATATAAATTTGCAACAACAAACATCGCCAAAAATGCGGAAGGAATTCCCCATGCAACCCAAAGCGATAATCGGAAACTTAAAAACAATGCCAGAGCAACTATCACAAGAATTAAACCTAATCCACCGTTAGATAATAACATATCTAAACGACTATTTAACATACCTAAAAAATCAAATGTTACTATCAATTCAATGCCTTTGTGAGTTTTATTAAATTTTTCTACGTAAGCATTACAAAATACAGATATTTCTTCTAAATCTTCATTATTTAATTTGTTGACCATTATATAAACAGCATTTTTTCCGTTCATTAAACTCAGAGAGGAAACATCAGCAAATTTATTTTTTACTATTGCAATGTCTCTGATTCTTAGAAAAGAACCGTCATTATTTGCTCTTAGAATTATTTCACCTATATTTGCTGGCTTTACACTTCTGGAACGAGAACGTATTAAAATTTCTTCTTCGTCAGATTTTATCATACCTGCAGAAATATCTCTATTATTTTGAGAAATGGCACGAGAAATTTCATCGAAACTTATATTATATCTTAATAAATCTTCTTCTGTAACTTCAACAGAAATTTCTAAACTTGGAAAACCTTGCAAACTTATCTGAGACATAATTCCAGAAGCATAAAAATCATCTTCTATCTCTTGAATATATTTTTTTAAAGTATATAAATCCACATCACCAGAAAGTCCAAGATAAATTGCCTGTGTGAAAGAACGTCTTTTGGAAACTATTGGTCTTTCTGCGTTTGTTGGCATTGCACTAATTCCATCTACGGCATTTTTCACTTCCATTAAAGTTTCATCCAAATCAAATTGTCCGGTTGTTTCTATTGAAACTGTTGTGAAATTTTCAAATGAATTAGATGTAATTTCTTTTATCCCAACTATTCCACGCAAAGCTTCTTCTATTCTTGTTGTAATACCTTCTTCCATTTCTTTTGGAGAAGCTCCGGGATATGAAACTGAAACATTTATAAATTTTGAAGTTCTTTCGGGAAAAAAAGATTTCTTAGTTTTTAATATACTAAAACTTCCGGCAAATATCAAAATGGCAATTATTATATTTGCATAAAAAGGGTATTTTACAAATGTTGTTATTAAGCTTTTCATAAATTTAAAAAAATTTTTACAAAATTAAAAAAATAAATATTTTATATATTTTTTATTTTTAATTATTAAAATTTTTTATGTTTTTGAACTTTTATAAATTCAAAACAAAAGCTCCTTCTTCAGAAACATTCCAAATTTTAATGTTTTTTGATTTACATTCTTTAACAAAATTTTTTATTTCGTATTTTGAATAATTTGATAAAATAATTTGATTTACATCAAAATAAGAAAATATTTTTTCTAAATTAATTTTTGAAAATTTGTCTAAAATTAAATAATCAATTTTTAATTTAAAAAAATTTTTTTTGCAAAAAATGGCATTTTTTTTTAAAATTAAAATCTTTTTATTTTCAAATGAAAAATAATAGTTTCCTAAAAAAATTCTACAAAAACTAAAAAAATTTTTTTTCTCAAAATCCATTAAAAATTTCCTCTTTATGCCGAGATTTAAATGATTAGCTTTGATAAAATAATTTTGTAAATTTTCATCATTTTTAATTTTACCTTCAAGCATTAAAAAACTTTCCTTATTTTTTATAAAATCTACAGCAAAAGATTTTTTTATGCTATAAACAATAAATTTTTTAGTTTTTTGATTTTTGAAATTTTCTAAATTTAAAGATAAAAAAGTAATAATAAAAACCGTCAAAGATAATTTCAAATATTTTATTTTTTTTGATTTCAAAAAAAATGCAAATAAGATTACGAAAATATACATAAAAACGGTTTGGAAAAAATTTATTTTTACTTCATAAACAGAAAACGGTAAATTTTCTATAAAAGAAACCGAATAATTTAAAAAATCTAATAAATAATTTAAAATTTTGCTCAGAAAATGAGGAAAAAAATTTACGGAATAAGAGATAAAAAATATTATTGCAAATAAAATTATCAAAGCAGCAAGTTTGATAACTATCAAATTTGTAATTAAAAAATAAACAGGAAAAATATTAAATATGTAAATTGAAATTGGAAATATTGCAATTTGTGCAGCTAAGGAAACACAAAATAAAACCCAAATTGTATTTAAAAACCATAAAAAAATCTTCTTTAAAAAAGTTTTTTGATTTTTATAATCAAAAATTAAATTTTTTGATATTTTCGGAACAAAATGAACTATTCCAATAACAGCAAAAAAAGAAAGTAAAAAACCAACTTGAACGATATAAAAAGGGTCGTAAAAAAGCAAAACAAAAGCGGCAACTGATAATGAGCTGTAAACATTTGTTGAACGATTAAAAGTTTTTCCGATTTCATAAAAACATAACATCAAACTTGCACGTATAACAGGAACTGAAAAACCTGTCAAAAAAGCATAAGACCAAACAAAAATAAATAAAATTACCAATCTTAAAATTCTTCTTTTATTTCCATTTTCCAAAAAAAAAAGCAAATAAATCAAGAATAAATAAATAATTCCAACATGAAGTCCGGAAACAGCAAGTATGTGCATAGCACCGGAAGCAGAAAAATTTCGCTCTGTTTCAGAAGATAAATCTTTTTTATAGCCCAGAGTTAAAGCAGCAACAACAGAATAATTTTCATTATTTAAAATAAATTCTTTATAGATTTTTAATAATTTTCCTCTAAAATTCCGTGCTTTTTTCCATAAAGAATTTTTTTTATGGAAAATTTTCCATTGGTCTTTTTTTAAAAAAATTTGTTTATGTACACCGAGAATTTTTAAATAATTTTTATAATCAAATTGTCCGGGATTTTTTGATTTTTCTATTTCATTAAAACGTCCATTTATAAAAATTTGGTCTCCAATTTTCAATTTTTTAGATAAAGAATCCTTCTCAATGTAAATAAAAACTTTTTCATTTTGAAAATAAGAATAAGTGTTTTTTAATTTTTTTGTCCATAAAAGTTTTGCTATAATAAAAACATAATTTTTTTTTTCATTTATTTCTTCAGAAATTTCAACAATGGAAATTTTTTTTTCTTGAAAAACGTTGAAAATTTTAGAAGAAAAAGTTTCTTGTCTTAAAGCTGTTAGATAAATTCCAAGCGTAAAAAAAATTAAAAATAATGTTTTTCCAAAAAATTGATTAAAAAATGAATTTTTATTTATTTTTTTTACAAAAAATAAAGTAATAAAAATTGAATTTAGAAATAAAAAGAAATAAAAAATATTTTTTTCAAAAAAAGCGGTTTTTATTTGAAAAATAATTCCAATTACAAAAGGAATTAAAAAACGTAAAAAAGAAATTCTTTTTAAAAAAATCCAATTCATATAAAAAATTTATAAAGGATAAAATAATTTCAAATTTCACGAAAAATTTGCATTATGATTAATGTCTCCACAAGTCCAAAATGTTATATATTCTCCAATTTTATTCCACTCTTTTAATTGAAATTTTAATAGATCTTTTTTTGAGATTGTTGTGTCATTATCAATGTGTTTATAAATTAAACGTTTTAATAGGTCATTTCCCATTCCAGATATTATTTGCTCTTTATTAAAAAAATCTAAAATTTTATTTTCTACATTATTTTTTTCAATGTATTCATTTTTTAAATTTTGAAATTTTGAAAAAGAAATTCTTTTTCCTTTTTTAATGATGTCTATAAAATTTCTGTATTTGTCAAAATCTTTTTCATTAGATAAATTAGTTTTTGTCATAATTTTTTTTACAAAATTTATATAGTCCTTATTTTTCAATTCAACAAATTTATTTAAAGAAAAACCTTTTTTAAAATCCATATATTTAATTTCTTCTTCTAAATTTTCATTTTTCATTTTAATAAAAAATTCATATCCTTTTTTCCAATTGGTATCATTTTCACAAGTTTTTTCCAAAAGTTTTTCAGGAATTAAATTTTCTATTTCTCTGACATCAATGGCTATCAATTTACATAATGGTATTTTTTTATCATCAATCTTTTTTACTTTTTCCAAAGTATCGCCCTCTTTACAATTTGGATATTTAATATCTTTGTCTGCAAAACAAAGACAAAAAGATTTTTTTTTATTTTGCAAATGAGAATAAACATCTCCCATAGTATGTCCACCACCATTTCTTACATCATACATTGAAGGAATATTAATATAAAGACGATTTTCTTTTTTGAAAAATTTACTCATAAAAATATAGAATTTAATTTCGCTAATATTTTCTAATAAAATTCCTGATTCTTTTAGTAAATCAAATTTTTGAATATAATCAATTGAGAGTTCAATTATTTCTTTTTCATTTTCTTTTTTTATTTGTAATGTTTTTTGTTTGTAAACGATTTCAACATAATATTTAAACTCATTTTTGTAAGAACCAATTTCTGAATATGTTTGATAAAGAATATTGAAAATAGCTTTAGTTTTTTTTTGAAGAGATTCACATCTGCTTAAAAATTTTAAATCATTTAATTCTGCAAGCAACAAATGATAACCTTGTCTTCTTGAAAAAGCTAAATTATCAATAGCTTCAATAATGATATTATCATTTTGATTTTCTTTTAATTTAGAAACTAAATTTGGTGAAATATAAAACAACATAATAAATTAAATTTCTTTAGGGTTAAAAAATCCAAAAGGCCACTTTTCTAGAAAACCTTGTTTATTGTAATTGCTTAGTCTAACAGAGCTGTATTCTTTATTTTCATTAAACTCAAATAATACAACAGAAACATCTTTTTCTGATAAATTTTTATTTGCTATTCTATGTCCAATTCTATTTACAATAGTTTGACTATGTGTCTCTATAATTAATTTTAATTCTATTCCTTTTTTTCTTGCCAACTTAATTGTTTCTATAAAACAATCAATTAATTGTGATTGTAAAGCAGGATGCAAATGTAATTCAGGCTGTTCAATGGCAAGTATTATAGGAATATTATACTGTTGCTTTTGTTTTCTATTTTTATAAATTACAGACCATAATTGTGTAATTATTGGGAGTATTTGTGAAAAACCAAATCCTCTATCTGCAATATTAAAATCATTTCCTGTTTTAACATCAATCAATCGTAATTCAACATGAATACCAGATCTTTTTATATGTGGATAAAAATCAAAAGTGTTTTTTATCCAATTTTGAAATTCCTTTTTCTTTTTTTGTGATAAATTATCAATAAACATAGCCAGATTAGCACCCTTTGGATCAACTTCAGAAACTGCTAAATCTTGCCTTCTGTAAGAACGTTTGGCAACAGCTCTAATTGGTTTCATGTAATAAAAATTACTAATGGAAGATATTAAATAATTATCTAGCATTCTAAGTAAAGCAAAAAAACTATTTGCAATTGTCAGATTTTTGAAGTTTTTAAAATCTTGATTTATAAAATCCCAATTTTTCAATTCATTTTTCCATGTTTTTAAGTATGAAGTATTTGAAATTAATTTTTTCAAAAATGTTTCATCTGACCCAAGCCCCAAATTATTTATTATTTTATTTATTGTATTATCACTTGTATTTGTTCTTAATTTCTTTTTAAGAAAATTATATAACTCATTGTGAATACTCAATTCGTCTTTTGAAAAAAGATTATTTTTTGAAATAATAATCAAATGTGGTAAAATTCCTGTTTTTAAAACTCCTTTCCTAATTCCTAATTTTTTTGTTAAATTCTTTTCATTTATTAGAAATTCTGTAAGTATTTTTTCCTGATTAAATGATATTTCAATTTTTTGGTCGAAAAAGCTAATATTTAGTTTGCTAATATATGTTTTGTTCTCATTGCTACTTTTCATAAAAAGATTGATAATAAAAACAGTATCTTCTATGAGATTTACTTCGGTAGCTTGTGTTTTAAGTATTTCCAATTCAAATTGAAATGATATTTCTTTTTCATTTTTACGAACGGCTGAATTAAAATCACCAAAATCAGCATAATAATCATCAAACCACAATATAGGACCACTTGTTCTTGTCTCTACACTTTGTTTTAATAATGGAAATAATCTTAAAAAAGTACTTTTACCAGAACTGTTTTGCCCTAACAAAACAGTCAAATTTTTTAAAGGAATTTCGCTTGTATCCTTAATACATCGTAAATTCTTTATTTTTATTGATTTCATTAATAAAATTTTTTTATTACAAATAACATTTTTATTTTTTAATAAAAATTTTCAAATTTTTATCTTCCAAAAAAAATTAATAAAACATTAATATCAGCCGGAGAAACTCCTGTAATTCTTGATGCCTGAGATATATTCTTAGGTCTTATTTCTGTCAATTTTAATCTTGCTTCCATAGAAAGAGATTTTAATTTCATAAAATCAAAATCCTTATGAATTTTTAAATTTTCTAATCTTTTTAATTTATTTGCTGTTAATCGTTCTCTTTCTATATAAGCAGAATATTTAATTAAAATCTCTGAGGACTCTATAATTTCATTTTTTTCATTTGGAATTTTATCTATAAAAATTCTTAAACTTTCTAAATGTTCCATAAGAAAATCAATTTTCACCTGCGGACGCAAAAGAATATTTTTCAATTTCATTTTTTGTCTTATTGGTGGAGTTTTAAGTTTTTCCAATAAAAAATTAATTTCTTCTGGTTTTACGCTTAATTTTTCAATAAATTTAATTGTTTCATTTATATATTTTTTCTTCTCTTGCAAAATATCAAAACGCTCTTTTGAAGCAAGTCCAATTTTAAAAGATTTTTCTGTTAAACGTATATCAGCATTGTCTTGTCTTAATAAAATTCTATGCTCCGCTCTTGAGGTAAACATTCTATAAGGTTCGTTAATTCCCTTATTTACAAGGTCATCTATCAAAACTCCTATGTATGCTTCGTCTCTTTTTAAAATAAATTCCTCTTTATTATTTATTTTTTGATGTGCATTTATTCCAGCCATTAAACCTTGTGCTGCTGCTTCTTCATAGCCAGTAGTTCCATTTATTTGTCCGGAAAAATATAAATTTTCTATTTTTTTTGTCTCCAAAGTGTGATGTAATTGCGTTGGTGGAAAATAATCATACTCTATGGCGTAACCCGGTCTATAGATTTTTAAATTCTCAAAAGCTTTAATTTTTCTAAGAGCTTTCAATTGAATATCCCAAGGAAGTGATGAAGAAAAACCATTAATATAATGTTCGTTTGTTTCCCAGCCTTCTGGTTCTAAGAATAATTGATGTCTATTTTTATCTGCGAAAGTATGCAATTTGTCTTCTATACTTGGACAATAACGTGGCCCAATTCCTTGAATTATTCCGTTAAATAAGGGCGAATCATTAAAACCTGTTTTTAAAATATTATGAACTTCTTCGTTTGTGTGAGCGATAAAACAACTTAATTGTTTTTTTGGTTTATTTTCATTTCTTAAAAAAGAAAATTTAAAAATATTTTTATCACCTTTTTGCTCTATTAATTTAGTAAAATCTACACTTCTGCCATCTATTCTTACCGGAGTTCCGGTTTTCATTCTGTCAGCAATAAAACCAATTTTTTTTAGTTGTTCTGTGATTCCGAAAGCTGATTCATCTCCCATACGTCCACCTTTTACTTGGTTTTTTCCTACGTGCATTAAACCATTTAAAAATGTTCCGTTAGTTAAAATTACTGATTTAGATGAAAATTCTATGCCAAAACGAGTTTTTACACCTTTGATTTTATTTTTTTCAAATATTAATTCTACGACCATATCTTGCCATAAATCAAGGTTTTTTGTATTTTCTAAAATTTTTCTCCATTTTAAAGAAAATAAAGTCCTATCAGATTGAACTCTGGGACTCCACATTGCTGGACCTTTAGAAAGATTTAACATTCTAAATTGAACGGCAGTTTCATCACTAACAATTCCCATATAACCTCCTAATGCATCAATTTCTCTTACAATTTGCCCCTTAGCAATTCCGCCAACAGCAGGATTGCAAGACATATTTGCAAATTTGCTCATATCCATAGTAATTAATAATGTTTTTGAACCTAAATTTGCAGCGGCAACAGAAGCTTCACAACCAGAATGACCACCTCCAACTATAATAATATCATATTTTTGTAACATTTTTTAATTTTTTTTTTTCATAAAAATATTAAATATTTGCATTTTTTGAAAAAATTTTTTTTTAATTTTAAAAAATCATTAAAAAATCGGATTTTTGATAAAAAAAAATTATTAAAAATTCTCATTATTATTGAAAATAAATTTTTCAATTTTTAAAAAACATTAAAGAATTGGCATTTTTTTCAAAAAAATAATTTTATTCAAAAAAAATTATTTTAAAATTACGTTTTTTTTTATTAAAAACAAAATTATAAAATTTTATTTTGGTATTTATTCATAATTTTAATTTTTTTTATTGTGAAATACCTCGCAAATATTATTTTAAATGTTTGAAAATCAATGATTAAAAAAAATGTTCAAAAATAATTGCAAAAAAATTTGTTTGTTTGTTTGTTTGTTTGTTTGTACTTAAATTATTTTAATAAATATTTCAAAATATAATTTGAATATGAGTACATTTAAAAATTTAATTGTTGTTTTAGCTTTTTCATTTGTATTTTTTGCTTTTTCTGCTAAAAAAGCAGAAGGAAGTGTAGTAAAAGAAAATAAGATTGCTATGGTTAAGAAAAGTGTAAGTACTTTGCTTTTTTTTGAATCACCTAAACTTGAATATGTTTTTTCAAATTTATCAAATGAGAACATAAATCTTCTTTGTGAAGATAAAGAAATTTATAGGGGAAAGAACAAAAATAAAGCTTTGGAGATATGGATAGCCCGTGGAACAACCATTTATACAGATCCTGATACAGGTGAATATGTAGTTTTATAGATTAAAAAAAAAATTAAATTTTAATAATTAAAAAAAATGAATACAAATAAAAATTTTTTTATATTTTTTGTAGTAATATCATTATTATTTTTATCAGTAATTACAACTTCTTGTCAAGAAGAAGATACTATTGCTGTGGTCAAAGAAGTAAACAAAGATTTATCCATCTTCTTAGAAGAAGATGAATCTAAAAAAAATAGCCCTGAATTTCTTGCGAAAGAAAAAATACTATTAGATATAATAGTAAATATGGAGGATGGCGAAATGGTTTCTGGTTATACTAATAAAAATGGAAAATTTATTCCTATTTATGGTGACGATAGAACAATTGAAGCAGAATTGATTAAATTATCAGAAGAAGGATTTATTACTCCACCAATAGTTAATATGTCTTTTGCTTGGGTACTTAAATGTAGTGGTGTGCATGGACGATTAGCAGTAATATGTTGGGAAACCTATGAAGCACAAGGAGCAAAAATGATAAAAAGAGGAGGTAATATTGTTGATGTTTATGCTTGGATAGCAGATTAAATTAATTAAAAAAAAATTTTTATGATAAAGTTTTAAAACTGTTGCAAGCTTTTAATAATATATTAATTCCAAATTAAATTAATTTGGATTTTTTTTTTTTTAAATCTTAAAATTTTTGGCATTTTTTGAAAAAAATTTTTTTTAATAAAATGTTAAAAATTTATCGGTTTTTGGAAAAAATTTTTTTTAATAAAATATTAAAAATTTGGCGTTTTTTGGAGAAAATTTTTTTAATAAAATATTAAAATTTTGGCGTTTTTTGGGGAAATTTTTTTTAATAAAACATTAAAATTTTGGCGTTTTTTGGAAAAAATTTATTTTTAATAAAATATTAAAAATTTGGCGTTTTTTGGAGAAAATTTTTTTAATAAA
>JAOZVH010000023.1:0-6295 GCA_029938235.1 Bacteroidales bacterium | reverse complement strand
AATATTAAAAATTTGGCGTTTTTTGGAGAAAATTTTTTTAATAAAATATTAAAATCTTGACGTTTTTTGGAAAAAATTTTTAATAAAATATTAAAATCTTGACGTTTTTTGGAAAAAATTTTTTCAATAAAATATTAAAATCTTGACGTTTTTTGGAAAAAATTTATTTTTAATAAAATATTAAAAATTTGGCGTTTTTTGGAAAAATTTTTCATTGAAACATTCATTTCATCTTTGAACTTTTCTAATGAATAGCTATTAAAAATTTCATCTATTTCTTTTATTGTTTCAGAATTCAATATTTTCTTGAAAAAGAAATCAATAAAATTACTATCGTTTTTTTCACTCATAATTCTATTGATAATAACTATAGAAGAATCTATTTTCAAAAAACTACTGTCAATATTTTCACAATTAAAATTAAATGTGGAAATATTTTCATCAATATTATTGATAATGCTATCAATTTCAATATCAATATTTTTGCAATTTCCATCATTAATTATTATTACAGATGTACCATTATTCTCAATAATTGTTGTGTCGCTTACTTCTTCACCATCATTAATTTGAATTTTAACAACTTTTACAGATGTTTTGCTTTGTGAAAAAATAATGCCAACAAAAAATATTGAAATTATAAAAAGTAATATTTTATTTTTCATTTTTTTTAATTTTAAAAATTTTATTATGTAAATCCATTTTTATGCCAAATCTTATAAAAACCTGATAATCAATTTTTTAACAAAAACAAAAAAAATTTCTTTTCATTTTCGTACATATTTTTTAAAAAATATGTACGAAAACATACATATAAAAAAATATTAAATTTCATTTTCCCAAAAAAATCATTTTTTTGAAAAAAAAATTATGAAAAAAAATAAAATTTTATATGTTGAAGATGATATGAATTTATCTTTTGTAACCAAAGATAATTTAGAATTAAGAGATTATGAAGTTTTTTTATATGAAAACGGTAATTTAGCTTTAAAAAGTTTCAAAAAAGGGAAATTTGACATTTGTATTTTAGATATTATGTTGCCAATAATGGACGGTTTTACTCTGGCAAAAGAAATCAGAAAAAAAGATAAAGAAATTCCTATAATTTTTTTAAGTGCAAAATCTACCTTAGATGATAAAATTTTCGGTCTTCAGATTGGAGCAGATGATTATATAACAAAACCTTTTAGCATACAAGAATTAGTTTTAAAAATAGAAATTTTTTTAAAAAGAAGTAAAATTTTATCAAAAAAAGAAGATGAAAAAAAAGAGTTTAAAATTGGAAAATATATTTTTCAAGAAAAAGATTTTTTTTTAATTTATGAAAATAAAATAAAAAAATTAACTTTTAGGGAAAATGAATTATTAAAATTTTTTATAAAAAATAAAAATAAAATTTTAAAACGAGAAGACATTTTATTAGAAGTTTGGAAAGATGATAATTATTTTGTCGGAAGAAGTTTAGATGTTTTTATTTCTCGTCTGAGAAAATATCTTAGGAAAGATAAAAATATTAAAATTGCAAACATACACGGCATAGGTTTTAGAATGGAATTTTAAATTAAAAAAAATAAATTAAAAAAAAAATGCGTTTTTTGAAAAAAATATTTAAATTGCCTTTTCAAAAAAAAATTGTGATATGAAATCGAAAAATAAAATTATTTTTATTTCTTGTTTTGTTTTTTTCTTTTTGAGTTGTTCAGAAGGTTTTAAAAAAACACCACTGGACAAATTAATGAAAGAATTTGAAAACTCTGATACTTATTCTATCATTTTAGATGATATGAATAAAGAAGGGATTTTTTTTGACACTTTTAAACATAAATATAAAATTATTAGCGAGAAATCTGGAAAAATTTCAGAAAAACTTAGCCCTTGGTATGAAGTGGAGGAAAAATATTTCAAGAAATATATAGAAAATCTTGGCATGGAATTAGCTTCCAAAGGAAAAGATGGAAAAATTAATAAATCTGTAAGTCCTCCGGGTTTTGCTAATTATGTTGGAAATGGAAACTATGGACATTGGGTTGGAAATGGTGGCAGTAGTTTTTGGGAATTTTACGGGAAATTTGCTATGTTACAAACCGTTTTTGGTTTAATGGATTTTCCTTCCAGACGAAATTCTTGGAAACATTATAGAAAAAATTACTATGGCAGAAAAAAACCATATTATGGATATAATTATAAAAAAGGCAAAATTTCTTCTCGTTCTTATGGAGTTGGCAGTTCTTATTATAATAAAAAATATTCTTCCTCCAGGTGGAATTCTAAATCTTCTAATAGGTCTTTTCAAGATAAAGTAAATAATAGAGTTTCTCGTTCCAGTTCTCGTTATAGTGGTGGTTCGAGTAGTAGTCGTTCCAGAAGTGGAGGTTCAGGAAAATAAAATTTTAATTAAAAAAAAAATGACATGAATGAAATTCTTGACAATATATTATTAGGAATAATTTATCTTTTTTCAAGTTTTATTTTATTTTTTATTGGAAAATTTGTTTATCAAATGTTTCATAGAAATATTAATGTAAAAGATGAACTTGTGGAACAGGATAATTTTGCTTTTGCTGTTGCACATACTGGCTATTTTATAGGTTTACTTTTTGTTATAGGAAGTGCTGTAATTGGCGAAAGTTTAGGAATAATTGATGATTTAATCAATATTTTTTCCTATGGAATGCTTGGAATTTTGCTTTTAAATTTATCAATCATTATAAATGATAAATTTATTTTGCACAAATTTAACGTTAGAAAGGAAATTATTGAAGATAGAAATGCAGGAACAGGTGTTGTTGAAGGAGCGAGTGCAATTTCTACTGGTTTAATTATTTTTGGTTCTATTTACGGAGAAGGTGATGCTTTTATTTCCGCTTTGGTTTTTTGGCTAATTGGTCAAATATTATTAATAATAACAGCTAAAATTTATAATTTAATTACGCCTTATGATATACATTTTCACATAGAAAAAGATAATGTTGCTGTGGGAATTGGTTTTGCAGGAGCTTTGATTTCTGTTGCAAATCTAATTCGTTTTGCTTTGATGCCTGATTTTGAATCTTGGACTTTTTCTTTGATGAATATTGGGATAGATTTTGCTATCGCTCTTGCTTTTTTACCAATTGCAAGATTACTCGCAGATAAAATTTTATTACCCGGACAGCGTTTAACAGATGAATTAATTAATCAAGAAACCCCAAATCATGGAGCAGCAATTATAGAAGCATTTTCTTATATTGCAGTTTCTATTTTAATAACTTGGTGCTTGTAAAAAAGTTCAAAAAAAAAATGTTGTTTTAAAAACAACATTTTTTAGAGGTTACGAGCGGATTCGAACCGCTGTACATGGTTTTGCAGACCACTGCCTAACCGCTCGGCCACGTAACCAATTGAAAGCACAAAGTTAATAACAAAAAACAATTATACAAATTTTTATTGTTTTTTTTCAAAAAAAAAAATTTCAAGATTTAAATAAAAAAATAAAAAAATTCGTCCAAAATTTCAATATTTTTTAATTTCAAAATAAAAAAAAATTTTTTTCAAAAAAACACCCAAAATTTTAATATTTTTTAATTTCAAAATTAAAAAAAATTTTTTTCAAAAAACGACCAAAATTTTGTTTTTTAAATTGCCAAAGTTTTTAACTTTGGCAATTTAAAAAACTACAAAAATCGCCCAAAATTTTAAGATTTTTTTGCACTTAGGTGGGTGTTTTCACCGACCTTTATAGGTGAGGTGAAAACAACGCACAGGCGCAAAATTTTTTTTCTAAATATTATCAGTTTTAAACAATTCTTTGAACAGCAATATAAAAATATCATTGTTTTTTGTATCTTGCTCTGGTATATTTTGCAAGTATTTTTCCATTTTATTTTTAAATTTTCCAGTTTTATCCAATTTTTTTATAAGTTTTTCTTTTGAATAACATTTAATTGCAGTTAAAAATAGTTTTATATATTGTTTTCTATTATCCATCGCAAAATGTAATTGTCTAATTAAATTATCAAACTTGTAATTAACAACTTTTCCAAATTTAATTGCAATTAGATGAAATGCTGTTGAATTTATTGATAAATTTAGTAGTCTTTCTATTTGTTCCTTGTTTTTCATTTTACTAAGAAAAACTGTCCAAATAATTAACATAAAATCATCTTTGTAACTAATATACAGTTTTTTTAAACTATTTTCGTATTTCAATTTGATATATTTTTTGTCTGCTTTTTTTAATTTATAGCCATCTTTAAATAATTCTGTTATTTTATCCATTTTGTAATAATCAGAAGTAATCAAATTGGAATCATAATTTAAAATATGTAATAGTTTTGTTTTATGACTATTGTTAATTTCATTTAATTGATTTTGCAACTTTATTTTTTCCTGTTTTACATCGAAATAAAATATCTTAAAATTTTTCTTATCGAATATTAAATCATTTAAAGTCACATATTCATCATTCCATTCATATTCAATTTTATTTTTTCTAATTATAGGTTTTTTGTAATAACAGTGCAATACTAAATCTTTCATTTGCGATGATTTTTGTTTTGCTATTTCATCTAATTCAAAACCATTTTGATTATTTGAATAAAAAACATCACTTTGAGTAAATTTTCGTTCAGCGTCTTTTATTTTAAAATTGTCGAAAATCCAAACTAAAAAAATTTGATTTTTTATGTAAAATTCTTGCCTTGAAACTATTACACTTAAAAATGTTGTAGATAATTGTAATTCAAATGCTACCTTTAATGATTTATAAATAGTCAATATATCAGGTTTTTTCCATTCTTTTGAAATTCTTTCATTTTTAACTACTTTTTCAACATAAATTTCTTCTATTCCTTTATTTGTTTTTTTGTTATTTTCTAAATTATTAGCTATTAAATTTTTTAATTCAAAATGCAAAATGCTTTCTTTTGCACCATTATATTTTATTCTCTGGATTTCTTCTTTTGTGTATTTATTGTCTGTTTTAATATGACAATCTTCACTATCTTTTAAGTGAGCAAAATGAAAAATTTTTTTAGTTTGTCCACCACCTCTAATTTTTAGCTTTTGTTTACAAAAAAAACAAATATATTTAATTTTATTATTTTGTATAGCAATTTCTAATTCTTCTCGTAAATTAAAAATTTTATCTTCTGGTTGACAAAAAAAATCAGAAGATAAAATTTTTTTTCCTGTTTGAAAATCTAAAACAATTTCTATAGTTCTTTTTGTTGTTTTCATTTTTTAAAAGTTCTAATTAATATTTTATACATTTACTTATATTTGTTGCTCATGTTCAGTATTTTTACCGCACAATTATTCATAATAAAGTTATATAATATCTTGAAAAGACTGCCCATAAGATTTATAATATTTTTCAAAATTAAATTTTTTTTTCAAAAAACGTCCAAAATTTTAATATTTTTTAATTTCAAAATAAAAAAATTTTTTTTCAAAAAAACGCCCAAAATTTTAACATTTTAAAAAATATAACATTGGTATTCTTTTTTAACCTCCAATGTTTCGACACAAAATTTTAACATTTTAAATAATACAACATTGGAGGTTTCTTTTTTAACCTCCAATGTTTCGACATCATTTAATTTTTTTTTTATAAAATTCATCATTTCTACAATTGCTTTTTCTGGCTTATCTGATATGTAACTTTCTTCTACATTTTGTTTATTTTTATTATGAAAATGTTTTGGAAATGTTTTTATATATTTCCATTTTGGATGTGGGATATTATCATGCCTAAATATTGTATTATCAATTTTCATTCTTTCACAATGATAAGAATATCGTTTTTTTATTTTTAAGGAAAACCATATATTAAGAAAGCTATTATCAATAAAAAAAATTTTAAATTCATTAATATGTTTTTTCTCAATTTTTATAATAATTTTAGAAAAATCACATTTTACAATTTTTATCAAAATATTTAGATTTGTTATTTTCATATTATTATTTTTTTTAAATAATCTTCATAAATATCTTGCTGGAATGAAAGTCTATCAAAATGTTTTAAATCTTCGAAATAGTCTTATCGTCAATTTCGCATTCTTCAATAAATTTTTCAAAGTCAAATATAGTACTTACATTGTATTTTATTTGTAATAAAAAAATTTCTTTTTTTAATTCTTTTAACTTATCGAAAATAAAAGAAATAAGACTTTGTCTGATTAATTCTTCATGTGTTAAACCTATTTTTAAAGCAAAAATTTTTAACCCATATGCGTCAAGCGTCCACGCTTGATTTCTGGATCAAGCGTGGACGCAATAGCCGTCAGTCTAAGCATATTAATTACTTGTAAATGAA
>JAOZVH010000169.1 GCA_029938235.1 Bacteroidales bacterium | reverse complement strand
TTATTTTTCCGTTTTTCATATAAAAAATATCGTTATGTTCTGACCCAATCATTTTTGTTCCGGCAAATCCAGAACCATATTCAAAGCCCTTTACTGCATTTATACTCATAAGTGCTTTTGCTAAATTTGCTTGTAATTTTTCAAAAACAGGTTCACCAAAACCTGCAGGGACATTTTGAATTACACAAAAAATAGTTCCGCCAATGGTATCTCCTTTTTTTTGAACTTCCTTAATTTTCTCTATCATTTTTAGTGATAATTTTTCATCTGGACAGCGAATAATATTTTCTTCTATTTTATTGAAATCTAAATCTTTATAGTTTTTTAATAATTCAATTTCGCCAACAGAATTAATATAAGCATTTATTTTAATGTTTAATTTTCTTAGAATTAATTTTGCTATTGCTCCGGCAACAACTCTTGCAATGGTTTCTCGTGCAGATGCTCGTCCTCCACCTCT
This sequence comes from Bacteroidales bacterium, assembly GCA_029938235.1. Classification (GTDB taxonomy): domain Bacteria; phylum Bacteroidota; class Bacteroidia; order Bacteroidales; family 4572-128; genus 4572-128. The sequence continues at coordinate 7,031 of JAOZVH010000169.1, read as the reverse complement.
ATGATCTCTTATTCCATATTTTTTTTGGTAAGTAAAATCAGCATGAGACGGACGGAAAACATTCCTTAAATCTTCATAATCTTTTTCTTTTTGGTCTTTGTTCCAAACAATAAATGCGATTGGTGTCCCAAGTGTTTTTCCTTTGAAAATTCCAGATAAAAATTCTAATTTATCATCTTCTTTTCTTGAAGTTGTTATGGAAGATTGATTTGGTTTCCTTCTATTTAATTCATTTTTTATAAATTCAAAATCAATTTTTAAATTAGATGGACAACCTTCTATAATTCCACCTATAGCTTTACCGTGTGATTCTCCGAAAGAAGTTAATTTAAATTTCTTCATAAATTTTTTTTATTAAAAATATATAATTTTTAATAAAAAAAATTTATGGAAATTTAAATTTTATTATTTGATTGATTTTTTAAGTTTTATTATTTTTTTTCTCTTCATCATTATTTGCTTTCTTTTTCTTAGCTTCTTTTTTCCAAAATTTTAATCTATCAATAATTTTCTTTTTATCATCATCATAATAACCATGTCCATAACCATAACTATAACCGTAATGGTTATAAGTACTAAGTTTTACGTCATTAATTAGAACAGTATATTTATCAAATTTCCCCTTATTTTTATTAATATTTTTTTCTATATCTTTTATGGTGTTTTCAAAAATTGATTTTTTTGTATAGTTTTGTCTAACAACATAAATATTTATGTCAGAAAAATTATCTAAAATATGTGTATCACTGACAACACCTATTGGAGGTGTATCAATAATAATAATATCGTATTCTTTTTTTAAATCTTCCATCATTTTTTTTGTTTCATCACTCATTATTAATTCTAATGGATTAGGTGGTTCATCTCCTGAAAACAAAATGTCTAATTCTATAATTTTTGGTTTACGGTCGCTTTTTTGAACAACTTCTTTAATTTTTATTTTTTCAATAAAGTTAGAAATTTTTTTTTCTTTATTAGTATTAATTAAAAAATTAGTTATTCCTTTTTTTACATATTCTTCATCTTCCATGTTTAATTTAATTCCATCTTGTTCAAAAACTTCTTGGAATTTTGGTTTTCTTAAATCAAAACCAATTAAAAGAACTTTTTTATTTATTTGTGCATAAGAAGTAGCAAGATTAATGGCAACAAAAGTTTTCCCTTCACCTCCTATGGAAGAAGTTAATAATATAGTTTTTTTTTCATTTTTTCCTTTGGAAAAAAATTGCAGGTTTGTTCTTATTGAACGGAACGATTCTGTTCCTCTTGATTTTGGATGTTTTCCAACTAAAAGATTAGATTTTTTATTATTATTAAAAATATGTCCGATTATAGGAAATTTTGTAATTTTTTCTAATTCTCCTTTATCTATAATTTTATCACTTAAAAATTCTTTAATAAAAACAAAAATTAATGGGATAATTAGACCAAAAAATATTGCTATTAAATAATTAACTCTTTTTTTAGGTGAAATAACGCTTCCAACCATGACATTTGCAAAATCTATAACTTCATTATCAGGAATATTAGAAGCTTTAGCTATTTGCGCTTCAGCTCTTTTTTGTAAAAGATAAGTGTAAATTGCATCATTTAGTTTAAATTGTCTTTGTATTTTAAATAATTTTCTTTCTGTTTCTGGAAGCTGACCTATTTCTTTTTCAAGTTCTACCATTCTATTATCTATATCTTTAATAGATATATTAGAATTTTGAAGTATATTATTTAAATTTTCAAGTATAGTTTTTTTTACATTTTGCAATTTTTTATTTAGCTTTTGTACAAGCGGATTTTTTTCTTTACTTGTACTAAGTGCTTCTTTTTCAGCACTAATTTGCGTTAGACTTAAAATTAAAGAATTTAATAATTTATCGCTTATTCCCATAGATGATGGAGCAAGTATATCAGAAACATCTTTATATTTATTAAAATAATCCCTTAAATAATTATAATATTTATCTTTTACAAGAAGCTCTGCTCTTTGTGTTTCTAATTTTTGCATTTTTTCGTATATTCCTTTTGCTTTAAAAGAAATATCCATTACACGATTTTCTCGTCTAAAATCCTGTAATTTTGTTTCAGTAAAACTTAAAGAATCTGTTATTTCTGTCAATAAATTATTAATGAAATTAACAGTGTTTGTAGCAATTTTATTTTTTTTATTGAGATTCCTATCTAAATAGACTTTTGTTAGTTTATTTAAAACATCAACTGTCCTTCGTAAACTTTTGTCTGTCATACTTATACGAACAACAGAAGCTTCTTCACTTACTGTCGAAACAGAAACTTTAGAACGATATTCAGCAATTAGATTTGCAAGAGAATTTATTTTGAAAAAATAAATTTTATTAATTTCATTATCCTCGTTTTCTAAGTCTATTTCTTTGTTAATAACAATATTAAAATTAAAATTATCATTTTTTATAGAATCTCCAAATGCGAAATCTTTATTAAAAATAAAATTTTCTATTTTTTTTATATTTCTATTTTTTGAGAAATTATAAATAGGAATTTCTTTAATATCATTTTCAAATTTTAAATTAAAGCTGTCCTGAGATAAAATTTTTAGTTCAAAATTAATATTTGCTATTTGATTTTTATTTTTATCAAAATTGACATCGAAAGGTGATTTTTTATATAAATCTTTCTTAAAAAAAGGGACTTTTTCATAATAAGAAACATTTAAATCTGATATATCTATTGTTTTTTTCATCAATGAATATGACTGTAGAACTATCAATTCATTTTCAACATTCTTTCCGCTAAAAAACAAACCAAAACCTTGTGTCATATCTTTTGTTCCTGCCATAGATGAGCCTTTTTCATCATCTGATATCAAAACAGTAGTCGAGTTTTGGTAAACTGGCTGTGCAAATTTATTATAAAAATGTGCAAAAACAAAAGTTAAAGCAGGAAAAATAATGAATAAATACCAATATCTTAATATTTTAAAAAATATTTCTTTGATATTTATTTCTTCTTCTTTGTATATTTCTTGAAAATTTTCCAAATTAATATCTATTTATAAAGTATAATATTGTAATTAAAGTACTAACAGTTGATAAAATAGTTGAATAATTAAATACCGCACCAGTCCAGGATTTTGCATTTAAAGGTTCAATATAAATAATATCATTAGGTTGTAATAAAAAATATTCTGATTCGACAATTTTTTTATCCTTTATATTCAAATAACGAAAATTTGTTACATTATCAATTTCTCTAATTAAAGTAACACGTTTTCTATTTCCATAAGGAGTCATATCACCAGCCATTCCAAGAGCTTCAAATAAATTTATTTGGTCTTTATAAATAACAAATTGACCCGGATGTTTGACTTCTCCAAGTATGGTAATTTTATTATTTATAAGTTTTACAATTAACTCACTTTTATCTAAATATTCATCTAATTTTTTTTGTATTTTTGCTTTTGTTTGTTTTAAAGTGAGATTTTCTACATAAATTTCTCCCATAACAGGAAGCTCTATATTTCCTTGCTCATCAACAGCATAACTAATTAAACTCATAGAAGCTTCACTTTGAATACTTTGACTACCACCTTGCGAAGAATTGAAAAAATTAGACATTTTTTCGTTAAAAGTTAAAACCTTTATATAAAGTTCATCATAAGGTTTAATTTTATGAGCAGTTTTCTTGTTTGTTGTTAAACCGTTTAAAACAGTATCACTATCTTTATCTTGCAAATATCTAAGTCTTTTTTGTTGTATGCATGATGAAAAAAGCATTACAAAAATAAGAATTTTTAAAATAAAAAATATTTTGCTTTTATAAAAAAAAATCATTTTTCTTTTTTTAATTTTAAATATTGCAAAAAAAATTTACAAAAATAAGAATTTATTTATAATAAATATTTTTAAAAATTCCATTTTCTATGTTTAGACTTGCAGTATCAGTAAGACTTACGCTTGATGCTTTAAAAGAAAAAGTTCCGGAGATTCTTGAATCTGTTTTATCAGTAATTTCAACTCTTCCGGAAGTTCCTGTATAAATTTTTGTAGTTGTATCAAGACTTTCTACAACTTGAATAGTATAAGTTAATCCACATTGAACTGAAGCACTTAGAAGATCTAAATTATAAATTCCTGTTGTATCACCGTTAATGTTAAGATTTAAAGCTGTTTTATCTAAACTAACACCATTAATAGTTGTTATAATAGCTGAAGATGTTCCAACTGGAAGGTCAGCTTTCCAGTTTGTTCCATTAATATCTGCTTCCATTTTTCCCACAAGAGCTTCAATTACAGAATTATCTTCACTACAAGAAATAGAAAAAACGAATGCTAAGATAACAATTCCGAATGTCAAAAAAATATTTTTTTTCATTAATTTTATTTTAAATAATTTTCACAAAAGTAATAAAAAATTTATTTTTCAAAAAAATATTTTTTATTTAAAATTTTCACAAAATAACAGATAATAAAACCCCAACAATTACTCCACTTCCTGCCCACACAAGATTTTTAAAAAAACCTTTACGTTTTTCTTTTTTTAAATTTTTTTCTGCACCTTCTAATTCTTCACTAGCTTTTTTTAAAGATTTTTTTGTTTCTTCAAGAAATTTACTTTGGCTTTCTAATGTTTTTTGTGTAACACTAATTGTATTTTGACAGTCAGCATTAGCTTTTTCATATTTTTTATATAAATCGTCATATGCTTTTTGCGAAATTTTTAAAGAATTTTCATATTCTTTTAAAAGAGTATTTGCTGTTCCATAATTCATATTCAAAACAGCACTTTTTGCTTCTTCATAAAGCAAAAGTCTATTTTTATTTATCAAATAAGCTTCATCACTTAGAATTAAAACTTTATCATTCTTTTTTAAAGAAAACGGTTCCTCGTAAACATTCTTAAAAGAATAAGTAATTTCTTCCTGAGAAAAAGTAAATTTTGAAAAATAAATTAAGAAAATTAGAAAAAATAATTTTTTATATTTCATTTTTGTTTTTAATTTAATTTAATTATGTTAAAAAAAGTATCATATTTTATGATATTAATATAATTATTTTCAAAACCACCATACTTACTGATTTTGTTAAATTTTATTTTGTAATTTAAACCGTCTCTAACAAAATCTCCGGGATATTTATATAAACAATATTGAAAATTACTTCCATAAGTTTTCATAGTTTTTAAAAAATAAAAAACAACATCATAACCAGAAAAACTAAATTTTGTTGGTTCACTTTTAAAAGTCTCTCTATATTTCATTAAAAATTTTTTTACATCTTTAGAAGTATAATCAACATAATTTTTTGTGGAAAAATGTAAATTTAAAGAATGTAAATATTTTAATTCCACATTTTCAAAATCTTTCCATTGGGACATACCAAAAAGAATAATTTTATATTCTCGCAAATATTGTTTTAAATTTGTTACAACACTACTAACAAATGCTTGATTTTTGGAAGGTATAATAATAATATTTTCAAAACTATTTGATAAAGCAAGTTTCAATAAATTTTTTTCTTCATTATAAGATATAATTTTTACAATAACACTGTCAGAACTAATATTTTTTTCTTCTAAAATTTCATATAATTTTTTTTCATATTTTTCTACAGCAAGAATTTCTTCTGCAATTGTATCATGAATAAAAATAATTTTTTCTTGATAAAAATTAGATAAAAAATAAATGTAATTATTTAGCTGAGTTTCGTAAGATGGAGTAATTTGAAAAACAAAAGGGTTAAATTCTAATATTTCTTTATTAGAAGAAAATGGTGAAACTATATTTATTTTATGTTTTTTCGCAAAAATAGCAACACTTTTAAATGTGGAATTATAAAGCGGACCAATAATTAAATCCATTTCTTTCATCTCATTTTTTTCTAAAATTTCTCTTACTTTTGTTTGGCTTTTTTTTGTGTCATAAACAAATAAATCTACAGAAACACCATCTTTTTTTAAACTATCTATTGCAAGTAAACAACCTTGATAAAATTCTAAAACTATCTTAGATTTATTATAAATTTTTTTATCTTTCTGTTTTAGATTAAAATCTAAATTTTCATAAAAATTTACAGTGTCATTTTTATCCAGAAAAAAAGGTAAGAATAAAGCAACTCTAAAAATTTCCGAATTATATACAAATTTTTCACAAGATATATCTTCTTTATCTCTATAAAAATTAGAATTTTTTTCACTTTTATGAGTTATTGGAATTTTAATTTCAGTACCTTTTTTTAAAACTCCATTTTCCATACCTGAATTTAGCATTTTTAGAAAATTAATATCTACATTATAAATTTTTGAAATCATATAAAGACTTTCTTCATTATCAACTGTGTGAAAAAAATATTTTTCAATTTTCCTTTCTTTTTTTAAAGTTTTGTTAATTTTATTTCTTTTTATCCTTAGTACTTCTCCATTTTTAATTCCATCCGTTGCTGCTTCTGGATTTGTTTCTATTAAATCGCTTACATCTATTTCATAAATTTTAGCAATTTTATAAAGAGTTTCATCATTTTTAGTTACATGATAAATAAATTCATCTTTATTTTTTATTTCTTCTTTTGTTCTATTTTTTCCAGAAACTAATTTAATTTTTATAGCTTCAGCAACTCTCCAATTAGATAATATTTCAGGGTTTTCAATTAAAATTTCTCTTTCTGAAAGATTATAAGCATTAGAAATTTTTTTAAGATTTTCATTTTCTTTTATGATATGAATATAATATTTTTCTCCTTTTATTGTAACTATATTTTTAGATATTTCTACTTCTTTATCTTGTGTACAAGCAGAAAATGTTATCAACATAAAAGAAATAATAACAGTAATTTTTTTTAAAAAATATTTCATATATATGATATAAAGTAAATGCAAAATTAAGTTTTATTTAAAATTACAAAAAAAAAATATAAAATACTTTTTCAAAAAATATTTTTTTGAAAATTTCTAAAATTTTTATAATTTTTTTTAATAAAAAAATTTTTTCAAAAAAATAATTATTTTTATTAATTTTTTTTTTTTAAAAAAAAATTTTTTCAAAAAAACGCCAAAATTTTATAATTTTT
>JAOZVH010000168.1 GCA_029938235.1 Bacteroidales bacterium | reverse complement strand
GCGATTTTCTCTCAGTTCTTTTTCTTTCTCCGCTAATTTTCTTTCGCGATTTTCTATAGCATCTTTTTCTTTTAATTTTTTTTCAAAGGTCTCATTTTCTAATTTTTCTTTTTCACGAGCCTCATTTTCTAATTTTTCTTTTTCACGAGCTTCATTTTCTAATTTTTCTTTTTCACGAGCTTCATTTTCTAATTTTTCTTTTTCACGAGCTTCATTTTCTAATTTTTCTTTTTCGCGAGCTTCGTTTTCTAATTTTTCTTTTTCAAGTCTTTCTTTTTCTAATTTTTGCCTTTTTATTTCTTCCGAATCATAAATAAGTAAATAACTATTTCTTGCACTTACAAAATAATCTAAAATAGATTTATCCTTTTTTAATTTATTTTCTATAGTTTTTGTGAAATTAAGAAATATATTTTTTGTTTTTTGCTTACTTTTTATAGTATCTAATATTTTTATCAAAATATCCTTAAACCAATTATCTTTCAATAATTCTTCACAAGAAACAATGGACGTAACAACACTATTAATATTTTCAAAATCTTTAGCATTCTTAAACGCTTTTTCAAAAACTTTTTTCCCTATTTTATAATTTTTGTTTTTTAAAGTTTCATTTCCAATGGAAAATAATTTTGAAAAATCATTTTCATTTTTTATTTTTTTCAAAACTTTTTCGCTTTCTGTTGCTTTCAGAAAAATATTTATTGCAGGTGGATCGCCGCCAGCTTTAAGTGGTTGAATTTTAGATTTATCAAAATAAATATTATCACCAATTTCTAATTTTCCTTGCCATTCTTTTTCTACATTAGTAAAATGAAAGAAAAAACGCCCTTTGTTTTTATGTTCAGAGATAAAACCAAAATTCTTATCTGTAACAATGTTAGCTATTTTACCTTCAAAATTAGCAGGTCGTTCGAGTAATTCAATAAGAAGTTTTAACTTAGTATTGGCTTTTTTAAATTCATCTTCTTCAAGTTTTCCAATAACTTTTTCTATTGATAAATCAGGTAGCATCAATAACCATTCATCAGCGAAATCAAAATACATCGCAATTCCTTTTAAAAGACGAATTGGTTTATATTCCCTTTCTAACCATTTTATGTCACTTGCAAATTCTTTTTTTCTTTCGTTAGAAAACCTATCATTGCTTATAACATAAGCATCATAACGATTTGCAGCCATAATAATAAATTCATCTGCCCTTTTTCCAGCAGGAGCAATTTTAAAATTATTACTATAATTTTTTACTAATTTAAGATAAATATCCTTATCAATTTCTTTTCCAGTCTTATGCTCCATATTAGCATCAAAAAAACAAATAAAAGTTTCTCCACGTTCTTTCAATTCAATTAATAAATCTAAAAGTAAAGAAAATGAAAATTCTTTTTTCTTGTCTTTATATACATTTTTCTCTCTCCAATAACAAACATTATTACCATCAATAAAAAATATTCTTTGTGCTTCTTTTTCTGTTTTCATACGATATGTAAATTTTTCAAAAAATTACAAATTTTAAACCAAAAATTAAAAAACAAATTTATAATTTTATTTATAAAAAAAAATTAAATTTAAAATAATTTTTTAAATATAAAATTTAAAATTTTGGACGTTTTTTGAAAAAAAAATTTAATTTTATAATTTAAAAATTATTCTCTATAAAATGTTCTATTAGGAATTTTGTAAAGCATCAATTTCTTTCATTTGAAATTCATAAAAAAATTTTTTTTCAAAATGCCGTTTTTTTTAATATTTTAATTAAAAAAATTTTTTTCAAAAAATCGTCCAAAATTTTAATATTTTTCAATTTTGAAATTAAATTTTTTTCAAAAAAATCGTCCAAAATTTCAACATTTTTCAATTTTGAAATTAAATTTTTTTTTCAAAAAAATCGTCCAAAATTTTAACATTTTTCAATTTTGAAATTAAATAAATTTTTTTTCAAAAAATCGTCTAAAATTTCAACATTTTTCAATTTTAAAATAAAAAAAAATTTTTTTCAAAAACATAAGTTTTTTTATAATTTTGGTTTTATTTTTTTTAATAAAATTTAAAAATGGAAAATGATAAAATTGACATAAGAAATAATAATAGTTTAAAATTAGAAAAAGATTTTGAACAAAAAATTAGACCAATAAATTTTAAGGATTTTAGAGGACAAAATAGAATTTTAGAAAATTTAAAAATATTTGTTCTTGCGGCTAAATTAAGAGAGGAATCTCTTGACCATGTTTTATTACACGGACCTCCGGGTTTAGGAAAAACAACTTTATCTCATATTATATCAAATGAATTAGATGTTAATGTCAAAACGACATCTGGACCAGTTTTAGAAAAAGCAGGTGATTTAGCTGGTTTATTAACAAACTTGGAAGAAAAAGACATTTTATTTATAGATGAAATTCATCGTTTAAGTCCGGTTATAGAAGAATATTTATATTCTGCTATGGAAGATTTTACCATAGATATTATGATAGATAAAGGAGCAAGTGCCAAAAGCATACAATTAAAATTAAATCCATTCACTTTAATTGGTGCAACAACTCGCTCAGGTTTATTAACAAGTCCTTTACGAGCAAGGTTTGGAATAACTTTATTATTAGAGGTTTACAATAAAGAAACACTAAGTGAAATAATAAAACGCTCGGCAAAAATTTTAAGAATTCCAATAGAAGAAAAAGCAGCTTTTGAAATAGCAAGACGAAGTAGAGGTACTCCCAGAATAGCAAACGCACTTCTAAGAAGAGTAAGAGATTTTGCTCAGATAAAAGGAAATGGAAAAATAGATTTAGAAATTTCTTTATTTTCATTGAAAGCATTAAACATAGATATTTTTGGATTAGATGAAATGGATAATAAAATTATATCTGTTATTTTAAATAAATTTCAATCTGGTCCAGTTGGTTTAAGCACACTTGCAACAGCAGTTGGAGAAGAAAGCGGAACAATAGAAGAAGTTTATGAACCATTTTTAATAAAAGAAGGTTTCTTAAAAAGAACGCCAAGAGGACGAGAAATAACAAAATTGGCAAAAGAACATTTCTTAAAAAATGAAAAAGATTTATTTTTTTAAAAAAAAATATACAATTTTTGAGAAATATTTTTTTATTATATAAAAAAAATATATGGAAAAATCAATATTTAATGAACTAAATGATTTAATTTTTATAATTACAAAAAAAAGTCATAAGATTTTAAATGTTAATAATGCTGTATTAAAGACTTTAAATTATGATAAAAAAGATTTAATTAAACAAAATATTATAAATTTTTTTTTCAGAAAACATTGTTTTTTCTTCAAAAAAACGATGTTTTCTGAGAAAAAAAAGTTTTTTAACTTTGTTAAAAAGAACAAAGAAAAAGTTTTATGTGAAACAAAAATTATTGAACAAAATAATGAAATTATTTTAATTTGTAAAGATATTTCTGTTGAGAAATTTTTAGAAGAAAAATTTATAAAAACTTTCCATACAGAAGCGAATATGGCAAGCATTACAAGAGTAAAAGATGGAAAAATACTTGATATAAATAAAACACTTCTTGATTTTATTGGATTTCAAAGAGAAGAAATTATCGGAAAAACAACCACGAAAATAAATGTGTATGATAATCGGAAACAAAGAGAACTTTTAATAAAAGAATTAAAAGAAAAAGGAAAACTCAAAAATTTTGAGGTAAAATTAAAATCAAAAAATGGTAAAATTATTTACGGATTATTACATTCCGAAATTATAAAAATAGATGAAGAAGACTATTTTTTAACTGTTGTTAATGATATTACAGATAGAAAAAATGCCGAAAAAAAAATAGAAACAGAATTAAAAAAGAACTTAGAGCAACAAAAATTCTTATCTAAAATTTCTTTAACTTTTAATTCCTTAGATAATTTTGAGAAAAAAACCAAAAATGCACTAGATATACTTGGAAAACATACAGATGTTAGTAGAGTTTATATTTTTGAAGATGATAAAGGAGGAGAAAGTACAAGTAATATTTTTGAATGGTGTAATAATGGAATTGAAAAACAAATTGATGATTTACAAAATGTACCTTATACAATGATTCCTTCATGGAAAAAAATGTTACTTGAAGATAAGATAGTTTTTACTGAAAATATACAAGAATTGCCTGAAGATTTACGTGCAATTTTTGAACCGCAGGAAATTAAATCTATCGTCGTTTTACCTATTTATGTTTCTAAGAAATATTTTGGTTTTATAGGTTTTGATGAATGTGTAAAATATCGTAATTGGACAAAAACAGAAATTGAATTGTTACGTACAATTTCTAATATTATTTCTAATGCTTATGAAAGAAAAATTATTGAAAATTCTTTGCAAGAAAGTGAGGAAAAAACCACCGCAATTTTAGATGCTATTCCAGATTTATTATTTCATTTTAATAAAGAAGGAAAATTTTTAGATTATAAAGTACCAAATGACGAAAATATTTTATCAATAAAACCAAATTTGTTTTTAAATAAAAAAGTGTCTGATGTTTTTCATTTGAGTTTTTCTGAACAGGTTAAAAAAGCTATTAATAAAACAATTTTAAAAGGAAAATATGTTTTAGAATATGAGATGCCAGTGGATAATATTTTGAAATATTTTGAAGCTCGTTTTGTAAAATTAAAAAATAATGAAGTAATTTCTATAATTAGAGATGTTTCAGAAAGTAAAGAATATGAAAAAAAATTAAAAATAGAAAAGGAAAAAGCCGAACAGGCTTCATTAGCAAAAAGTATATTTCTTGCAAATATGTCGCATGAAATTCGCACACCTATGAATGCAATACTTGGATTTAGTGAATTTTTGTTGGGGAAAATAAATAATAAAGAATATAAAAATTATTTAGAAGCAATTTTAATAAGTGGTAAATCTTTACTTTCGTTAATTAATGATATTTTAGATCTATCTAAAATAGAATCTGGTAAATTGTCAATTATTTATGAAGCAGTTCATTTAGAAACTATTTTTAAAGAAATAAGTCAAATTTTTAAACAAAAAGTAAATGAAAAAAAATTATCATTTCATCTAAAGATAGATGAAAAACTGCCGCAATTTTTAATGATGGATGAAGTAAGAATAAGACAAATTTTATTTAATTTGGTAGGAAATGCGGTTAAGTTTACAAATGTTGGATTTATTAAATTATATGTTCATGGAGTTTATTTTGATAAACTAAGAAGTTGGACAATTTATTTTGAAATACACGACACAGGAATTGGAATTGAGAAAAAAGACCAGGAATTAATTTTCGAAGCTTTTGAACAGCAAAGTGGACAAGATGCTAGAAAATATGGAGGTACAGGTTTGGGCTTGGCAATTACTAAGAAATTAGTAAGAAATATGAAAGGAGAAATAAAAATAAAAAGTGAATTAGGAAAAGGAAGTGTTTTTAAAGTCATTTTACCTAATTTACAAGAAGTTGAAAATGTAAATCTCATAGAAAAGAATTTTTTTGAATATAAAAAAAATGAAAAAATACATTTTGAATCAGCTAAAGTTATGATAGTTGATGATATTTATTATAATATAGAAAGTTTAAAAAAACTAATAGATAGTGAAAATATTTCTTTTATAGAAGCAGATTGTGGAGAAAAGGCATTAAGTTTGCTCGAAACACAAAAAGTAGATATGATTTTTATGGATCTTCGTATGGAAGGAATTTCTGGGTACGAAACAACTTTAATTTTAAAAGAAAAAGATAATTTAAAAAATATACCGGTTATTATTTTTACTGCTTCTTCTATGCAAGAAGAAGAAAAAAATTTAAAAGAATTATTTGACGGATATTTAAGAAAACCTGTTAATAAAAAAGAAGTTTATCATCAATTAATGAAATATCTAAATTATGAAATTATTAAAAATACAGAGGAAAAAGAAGAAGAAAAAATGGAAATTATTGATGACAAATTAAAAGAAAAATTACCTGAATTGGTGGAAATTTTGGAAAAAGAATATATACCTATTTGGGAGGAATTAAAAACAGAATTATTAATTTTTGAAATGGAAGATTTTGCAAATAATTTATTAAATTTATCAAAAAATTACCCTTTAAGTTCTTTGACAAATTATGCAGATACTCTTATGGAAAAAATAGAAACTTTTGATATAGATCAAATTGAAAAATTTATTAAAAAATTTTCTACATTAGTAATGGAAATAAAAAAATTAATTAAAAAATGAAAGATTTAAAAAGAGAAAATATTATATTAATTGTAGATGACAATAAATTAAATCTACAGGTTTTGGGAGGAAGTTTACGTGAAGTTGGATACAGAATAGCGGTATTAAAAGAAGGTAAATTTGTTGTAAAAACGGCAAAAAAATTAAAACCAGATTTAATTTTATTAGACATTATGATGCCAGAAATGGATGGATATGAGGTCTGTGAAAAATTAAAAGCAGACTTAGATACCAAAGAAATACCAGTTATTTTTTTAACAGCAAAAACTGATATTAAAGATATTGTAAAAGGTTTTTCCATTGGTGCTGTTGATTACATAACAAAACCATTCAAAAAAGAAGAACTTTTGGCAAGAGTACAAAATCACATAGATTTGGAAAATGCAAAAGGATTAATTAAAAATCAAGCAAAAGAACTTTCGCAACTTAATAAATCTAAGGACGTTTTATTTTCAATTATTGCTCATGATTTAAGAACTCCCTTAGGTGGTTTCAAATCTATGTTAGAATTATTAAAAGATGATGTTTTTTTATTTGATTCTAAGGAGTATAAAGATGTCATTAAATTATTAATTAATGCTGCAGATGATGTTTATAGTCTCCTGGAAAATTTATTATTTTGGTCCAAAAGTCAGAGGAATGAAGTTATTTTTAATCCTAAAAATTTTGAGTTAAATAAAATTATATTTCAAAATATTGCTTTGTTGCAATCTACTTTTAGAAAAAAAGAAATAAAAATAAATTATAATGTCAGTGAAATTTCTATTTTATATGCTGATAAAGAGATGATTAAAGTTATTATTAGAAATATACTTTCTAATGCAATTAAATTTACAAATAATAAAGGTCGCATAAATATTTTTGCTTCAACAATAAGAAATCTTGTTAAAATAAAAATTCAAGATAATGGTATTGGAATGAGTGATGAAATAATCAAAAAAATTTTTGACGAAAAAAAATTTGATACAAGATATGGAACAGAAGGAGAAAAAGGAAGTGGATTGGGTTTAAATTTGTGCAAATTATTTGTTGATAAAAATAATGGAAAAATAGAAGTTAAAAGTAAAAAAAATGTCGGAAGTGAATTTATAATTACTCTGCCTTCTTCAATTACTTAGAAAAATATTTCAACCTGTACAAACCCAAAAAATTAATGTTTTTTGGAAAAAATTTTTTTGTAAATTATAAAATTCGTAAAATTTCGGCGTTTTTTGGAAAAAATTTTTTTGTAAATTCGTAAAATTTCGGCGTTTTTTGGAAAAATTTTTTTGTAAATTCGTAAAATTTCGGCGTTTTTTGGAAAAATTTTTTT
>JAOZVH010000167.1 GCA_029938235.1 Bacteroidales bacterium | reverse complement strand
CTTGTTCATTTACAAGTAATTAATATGCTTAGACTGACGGCTATTGCGTCCACGCATAGCCGTATCTAAGCATATTAATTACAATATAACAGAAAAAAATAAAGCTTATATCTTATGAATTTTTAAAAGAAGGGCATAAAGCTTTGCATTATATTATAATAAATAAGTATAAGATTTCTAATAGAATTATACTTGGTAAAGTTAAAAATAACTTTGCAAAAAATATCCTTTCAAATGTTTCTTATAATATTTCACAAGAAGTTTTGAATAGTCATGCAATTACGAAAGAAGCTTATAAAGCAATTAAAAATAAAAATTACAATGAGTTTTTAGATCTTCGTGAAAAAGAACTAATTAAACTTGAAAAAGAATTTATGATAAAAGAAAGCGTTATTCCAAACAGTGGTAATACAATACAAACACCAGTTGATGATACAGATTAATAATAAAAAAATATTAAAATTTTGGACGATTTTTGATTTTTTTTTTTTTAATTTTGAAAAAAAAATTTATTAAAATTTTGGGCTATTTTTGAAAATTTTCATTTTTAATGAAATTAAAATTATAAAAATCATAATTTTTTTTTAAATTTGCAAAAAATTAATTTTTTAAATTATGGCTCACTTAAAAATTTTATTATATTTAATGCTTATCATTAGTGGTGGAAGTGCTGTTTATGACACTTTTTTTTATGATTCAGGAATAGATAAAGCATTAAAACAAATTAAATCTGTTCAAGAAAATATTAGCTCTCTAAGCGATAATATAGAAGAATCTAAAAAACAAATAGACAATGTAATGGACAGCTTAAATATTACACAAAATAATTTGAAAAATATTCAAAGTCAAGTAGGTGTAATTAATGATAATTATAAACGTGAAATTAATAAATCAAAACAAAAATTAAATAATCTTAAAAAAGACTTTGAAAAAGAACAAAACAAACTAAATCGTTTACAGAGAGAACTTGTTAAATTAGAGTGAAAAATCTCAAAGAACAAGATTTTTTTAATTTCTAATGTTTGTTTTAAGATTTTTCAAAAAATATTAAAATTTTGGACGTTTTTTGAAAAAAATTTTTTTTATTCCGAAATTAAAAACATTAAAATTTTGGACGATTTTTGAAAAAAAATTTTTTTTTATTTTGAAATTAAAAAACATTAAAATTTTGGACAATTTTTGAAAAAAATTTTTTTTTCAAAATTAAAAATGTTAAAATTTTGGTCGTTTTTTGAAAAAAAAATTTTTTTTTCAAAATTAAAAATATTAAAATTTTGGACGATTTTTGAAAAAAAAATTTTTTCATAAAATTATATATTTATTTTTAATTTTGAAAAAAAAATAAAAAATAAATTATGACTTTTGTTGATTTAATTTTGCCAATTCCATTAAAAAAACTTTACACTTATTCTGTAGAAAAAGAAATGGTTGAAGATTTAGAGATTGGAAAAAGAACTATAGTTGAATTTGGAAGGAAAAAACTTTACACAGCAATTATTTATAAAATTCACGAAAAAAAACCAAAAGATTATGAAACAAAAAATATTATTTCTATAATCGACGATTTTCCAAGCATTTCAATTTTACAAATAAAATTTTGGGAATGGATAGCAAATTATTATTTTTCATCCATAGGTGAAGTTTACAAAGCCGCTGTTCCGTCGGCTTTAAAAATAGAAAGTGAGACGAAAATTTTTTTACGAGACGAAATTATTGATTTTGAAAATCTTAATATTAATGAAAAAATTATTATAGAAAATTTAAAAAAACATAAACAATTGTCTATAAAAGATTTACAAAAAAAAACCGAACAGAAAAACATTATTTTTAAAGTAAACAATTTATTAAAAAAAAATGTAATTGCAACTAAGGAAAAATTAACGATAAATTATAAACCTAAAATAATAAAAATTGTAAAATTAACTCCTTTTGCTCAGGATAAGGAAAATTTAAAAAATATTTTTAAGGAATTAGAAAAAAAACCAAAACATTTACATCTTTTAATGAATTATTTAAATGTTTCAAAATTTCTTAATCAAAGGAAAACTTTGAATGTAGAGAAAAAAAAATTATTAGAAATTTCTAAAATTTCTTTAAATATTTTTAATGTTTTGGTAAAAAAAAATATTTTTGAAATTCAAAATTTAAAAATTGGACGATTAGAAAATTCAAATAATATTTTAAAAAAACCATCTGAATTAAATGATTTTCAAAAAAAAGCATTAGAAGAGATAAAAAATTCTTTCGAAGAAAAAAATGTTAGTTTGCTTCACGGTGTTACTTCCAGCGGAAAAACAGAAATTTATATACATTTGATAAATGAAGAAATTAAAAAAGGAAAACAAGTTTTGTATTTGCTTCCGGAAATTGCTTTGACAACTCAGATAATTACTCGTTTAAAAAATATTTTCGGAAATAATGTTGGCGTTTATCATTCAAAATTTGCAAATTCTGAGCGTGTTGAAATTTGGAAAAATATTTTAGAACAAAAAAACGGAGAAAATTCAAATGATTTAAAAATTATTCTTGGGGTTCGTTCGTCGATTTTTTTGCCCTTTCACAATTTGGGTTTAATTATAATTGACGAGGAGCATGAAAATACTTATAAACAAAATAATCCTTCACCTCGTTATAATGCTCGTGATACTTCTATTGTTCTTGCGAAATTGCATAATGCAAAAGTTTTAATGGGAACTGCAACTCCGTCTTTGGAAACTTTTTTTAATGCGAAAAACAAAAAATATTCTATTATAAATTTAAAAGAACGTTTTAAAAATATAGAATTACCTGAAATTATAATTTCAAATACTCATATTGCATATAAAAAAAAGCAAATGATTGGTCATCATTTTACGCCTGCTTTGTTGAAAAATATGGAAATTGCGTTAGACGAAAAAAAACAAATTATTTTATTTCAAAATAGGCGGGGTTTTTCGCCTTATCTGGAATGTATGACTTGCAACTGGATACCAAAATGTGAAAATTGCGATGTGAATTTAACTTATTATCAAAAGGAAAATAAATTAAGTTGTCATTATTGTGGATACACAGAAAAACCACCAAAAACTTGCAAAGCCTGTGAAAGTACAAATTTAAAAAATAGAGGTTTTGGAACGGAAAAAATAGAAGAAGAAATCCCTCTTTTTTTTCCAAAAGCAAAAATTGGACGCATGGATTTGAATAATACACGAACAAGAAAATCTTATGAAAATATAATTTCTCGTTTTGAAAATGGAAAAATAGATATTTTAATAGGTACTCAGATGATTTCCAAAGGTTTAGATTTTGATAATGTTAGCATTGTTGGAATTATGAACGCTGATAATTTATTAAATTTTTCTGATTTTAGAGCATTAGAAAGAAGTTATCAATTGATGGCACAGGTCAGCGGAAGAGCGGGCAGAAAAAATAAAAGAGGAAAAGTAATCATACAAACAACAGAACCGAACCATAGAATTATAAAAAATGTTATTGAAAATAATTATATAAATATGTATGAAAATGAATTGGAGCAAAGAAAAATGTTTAAATATCCACCGTTTTATAAATTAATAAAAATAACTGTAAAACATAGACACCTTGGAATTTTAGAAAGAGGAGCAAATGATCTTGCAAAAAATTTAAGAGAAATTTTTGGAAATAGAATTTTAGGTCCAGAATTTCCAAGCATAAAAAGAATACAAAAATTTTATTTGAAAAATATTCTATTAAAAATAGAAAAAGATAAATCGCCAAATAAAACAAGATTTTTTTTGCAGAAAGCTATTGACAATATTTCTAATTATAATTACAGTAAAAGTCTAAAAATTCTAATTAATGTAGATCCATATTAAAATTTTGGACGATTTTTTTTATAAATCCAAACAAATTTTTAATTTTGCAAAAAATTTAAAATGAAAGACTCAAAAATAATAAGTGAATTTACGGAAAAAAACTATGAAGCAGGTTTTGTTAGCGACATAGAAATGGACATTTTCCCAAAAGGTTTGAATGAAGAAATAATAAAAAAAATTTCCAAATTAAAAAAAGAGCCTAAATTTTTATTGGAATTTCGTTTAAAATCTTATAGAAAATGGTTAGAAATGAAAGAGCCAAATTGGGGACATCTGAATTATAAGACTCCAAATTTTCAAGATTTAATTTATTATGCTTCTCCGAAAAAAACACCAAAACATAATAGTTTAGATGAAGTGGATCCAGAAATTTTAGAAACATTTAATAAATTAGGTATTCCTTTGGAAGAGCAGAAAGTTCTTTCGGGTGTTGCTGTTGATGTAGTTATTGATAGTGTTTCTGTTCATACAACTTTCAAAGAAACTTTAAAAAAAAAAGGTATAATTTTTTGTTCTTTTAGTGAGGCAGTTGTTGAGTATCCGGAGTTAATAAAAAAATATCTTGGTTCGGTTGTTCATTATAGTGATAATTTTTATAGTGCTTTAAATTCCGCTGTTTTTAGTGATGGTTCTTTTGCTTATATTCCTAAGGGTGTTCGTTGTCCGGTTGAATTATCAACTTATTTTAGAATAAATGCTCAGAATACAGGTCAATTTGAAAGAACTCTTTTGGTGGCTGATGAAGATAGTTATGTAAGTTATTTAGAAGGTTGTACTGCTCCTATACGAGATGAAAATCAATTACATGCTGCAGTTGTAGAAATTATTGCTTTGAAAAATGCTGAGGTAAAATATTCTACTGTTCAAAACTGGTATCCCGGAGATAAGAATGGTAAAGGTGGAATTTTTAATTTTGTTACAAAAAGAGGAATTTGTAAAGGAGAAAATTCAAAAATTTCATGGACACAAATGGAAACTGGTTCTGCTGTAACTTGGAAATATCCAAGCACAATTTTAAAAGGTGATCATTCTAATGCCGAATTTTATTCTGTTGCTGTTACAAATAATTATCAGCAGGCAGACACAGGAACGAAAATTATACACATAGGAAAAAATACAAAAAGTACCATAGTTTCTAAGGGTGTTTCTCTTGGCAAAAGCAGTAATGTTTATAGGGGTCTTGTTCACATTGGAAAAAAATCTAAAAATTCTAGAAATTATTCTTCTTGTGATTCTCTATTGATAGGTGATAAATGTGGGGCGCATACTTTTCCTTATATAGAAGTAAATAATAAAACAGGAATAGTAGAGCACGAAGCAACAACTTCAAAAATTGCAGAAGACCAAATTTTTTATTTGCAACAAAGAGGTCTGAGTAAAGAAGATGCAATTTCTTTGATAGTAAATGGTTTTGCGAAAGAAGTTTTAAATAAATTGCCTATGGAATTTGCAATAGAAGCACAAAAATTATTATCATTAACTATGGAAGGAAGTGTTGGATAAATTTTTAATGAGAAATAAAAAATATTAAAATTTTGGACGATTTTTGAAAAAAATTTTTTTTATAATTTCAAATAAAAATATTAAAATTTTGGACGATTTTTGAAAAAAAATTTTTTTTATAATTTCAAATAAAAACATTAAAATTTTGGACGATTTTTGAAAAAAAATTTTTTCATTTTAAATTTAAAAAACATTAAAATTTTGGACGATTTTTGAAAAAAAATAAAATTATAATCTTTCAATTTCGTCCTTTAAAGTTTTGTTTTATTTATAATTATAGGAATGGAGAAATTATTTTCTTTTAATTTTTTGCCAATTCAATTATCATTTTATTTTTTTCGCCGAGTTCTTTTGTTGTTTCCATAACAATTTTTTTTTCTTTATTTAGTTCTTTGTCTTTTTCCATAACAATTTTTTTTCCCCTTATGCGTCAAGCGTCCACGCCATAGCCGTCCTATTATGATTCAAGCGTCCACGATGATTTCGTTGCATCGTCCTATAAAATATTGATTTTTAATGTTTTAATGGCAATTTGGAATGAAAATTTTTAAAAAATATTTTGAAAAAAAACACAAATTTTTCACAATTTTTTTATGAAAAAAAACTCACCACAAAAAGGTTCGATAGCCAAAATTTTTTCACCAAAAACGCCGTTTTTTTTTAATTTTTTATTGAAATGAAAAAAAATTTTTCACCAAAAATGCCGTTTTTTTTAATTTTTTTTATTGAAATGAAAATAAAAAACTTTTTCACCAAAAACGCCAATTTTTTCAATTTTTTATTGAAATGAAAAAAAAATTTTTCAAAAAAACGCCATTTTTTTTATTGAAATGAAAATAAAAATTTTTTTCACCAAAAATGACGTTTTTTTTAATTTTTTTTTATTGAAATGAAAAAAAAATTTTTTTTTCAAAAAAAACGACATTTTTTTTAATTTTTATTGAGATCATTCTAAAGTAAATGTTAGTAACGCTTATTAATATAAAAATATAATTTTATTAATAAATTATTATATTACTTTTGTAAAATAATAATTTATTAATAGATTTAAAATTATGACAGTTACTTATCAAACAATTATCAATGAAATTAATCAAATTCCTGTTTTTTACCTGCAAGAAGCCTTTCAAATATTACATTCATTTAACGAGAAAATAGCGGATAAAAAAGCAAATAGGAATCAAATTTTAAGTTTAGCAGGTACGTGGAATGATATGTCCGATAAAGATTTTCAAGATATGATAAATGAAATAAAAAGTAATCGTAATGAAATCTTTAGTAAAAATATAGAATTATGAAACAAGCAATTTTAGATACAGATACTATTTCATTTTTTTTCAGAGGAAATAAGAATGTCGTTCGAAAAATTGATGAATATTTACGTGAATATGGATTTATAAATATAAGCATAATTAGCTATTACGAAATTTTAAATGGGCTTTTATATAAAGATGCTAAAAATCAGAAACAAAAATTTATGGAATTTATAAAACAAAATCAAGTTTTACCTTTAAACTTAATTACTGTTAACCGATCTGCCGAAATATACGCTAATTTAAGAAAGACTGGACAAATAATTTCTCATACAGATGTTTTAATTGCAGGAACTGCCATTGTAAATAATTTAATTTTGATCACTAATAATGTCAATCATTTTAAGCGAATAAATAAACTTCAAATAGATAATTGGGTTTTTAAATAATTTTTTAATTACAATAAAATTTTAAAATTTTGTAATTTGAAAAATTTAAAAACATATTATTTGCAAAAAATACGAATAACAAAATGATAACGATTTCAAATAAAAATTAAGTGATAAGATAAAGACAATAAATTTCCTAAAAAAACATTTTTTTTAATTTTTTATTAAAATGAAAATAAAAATTTTTTTCACCAAAAATGCCGTTTTTTTTATTTTTTTTTATTGAAATGAAAAAAAAATTTTTTCATCAAAAACGCCATTTTTTTTAATTTTTTTATTAAAATGAAAAAAAATTTTTTTTCAAAAAAACGCCAATTTTTTTAATTTTTTATTGAAATGAAAAAAAATTTTTTTCACCAAAAATGCCGTTTTTTTCAATTTTTTATTGAAATGAAAATAAAAAATTTTTTCAAAAAAAAACACCAATTTTTTTAATTTTATTTGAAATTAATAAAAAATATATATTTTT
>JAOZVH010000166.1 GCA_029938235.1 Bacteroidales bacterium | reverse complement strand
TGTTTGCACCAAAATCATATAATACATAGAAATTTTCAAAACGGTAATAATATACCATATCATTTTCAGAATATGTGTATTCTTTTCCCAAATAATTTGTATAATATTGCTGACTAATATGACCAAAAGTATATCTCGTTTTTTCCAACACTTTACAGTTTTTATTAGCAATAATTGTATCTCCGATATATTCTAATTTGGTATATCCAACTGATGTATAACTATTATAATTATAATACCAAACTGCTCCATCTGGAGCCCATACCGTTTGAGATTGTGCTACATTCACAATCAGAATAAAAAATAATAATTTTATTAATTTTTTTAATTTCATAATTTATTTTTTTAATAAAAATTAAATTCAAATTTTGATATAAAAATTAAATTATATCAAAATTTAAATTTTTAAATTTTATTCACTTTCATTTGTTTTAACAAATAACCTACTTCCTGTTTTTACTTCAAAACCAGGGTAAAATATCACTTCTGAGGCATTAACGAAAACTGATTTTCCATTATCTATTATAGATGACGAACAAGATTCTGCAAATGTTACACTTTCTGCAATATAACTGTCCGACTCATTAATGTCACAAACATTTAATACAGCATCTTCAAAATGTTTCGACCACATAAGATATTTGTCATTATCTAATTCATAATGAACTCTGGTTAATTGATCTGGTGTCAATGCACAATTATCTGCATTATAATCCATCAAGTTATTTGAACAATGTGGCTGATTCCAACAACAAGGATCTGGTTCACCTATATTAAGCATATCTACAATAGTTGGAGTATCATCACAATAATCATTAACTGTCATACTACAAGTACCACCACCAGTTAACATGGTATGGCTTAAATTAAAAGTATGTCCAAGTTCATGGTTAAGTAATTTCTGAGTAAAATCGTTATACCACATATTGCTACTATCAAGAGCTTTTTTATATTGAAAATAATGCTTAGCTGACCAAACATGACTGCCTCCAAGAGGAGCAGAACCACCTACAGTTGAATCTGCTGAATTTTCTTTATTAACAAGAAAAATATTCATACAATCGTTTGTATTTTTTGAATAAATATTATGTAAAGTTGAGGAAAAAGTTGCCATAAAATTTTCTGAGTTTCTCCAGAAAAAAGTACCTACGGATTTAAATCTATATTCTGGATCATATACATCAATATCTCCAAATGGCTCTAAGTTCATTTCACAAGTGTTCGATAGATGATTATTCATTAAACGAACAATATATTCTGTATATTCATAACCACTTAAATCAAAATCATTTTCTGGTGTTAATCCATCATTTGTTTCATTAAAATTCCCAGTACCATCGTCTTTAAGTATAAAATGAAATATAAGTCTAATGTTTTTAATATTACCACTTGGTGTAAAATCATTTGTTCCCTTAGGTAAAGGGTCAAGTGTACCATTTACATAACATCCTCCTTCACCGTACATATTTTGATTTTCTTGCCCTTTAAATGTTATTGTAATTGCAATTAAGAATATTATCGCTATTATTTTTTTCATAAATTTTTTTATTATTTATTTTTTTAATAATAACATTTTTTTTGTGTCTATCAATACACCGTCAACAACAAGAGAATATGTATATAAACCAGCAATAAATTCAGAGGCATTAATTTTTATTGTACTATTTCCTTTTTGTACAATATTATATTGCTTCTTTTGTGTCCCTTGCATATCATGAATAATAATAGATGCATTTCTGGTTTCATTTGGAATAAAAAACAATATTTCAGTTTGTTTATTAAAAGGATTCGGAGAGTTTTGATACAACTTTGAATCATTTATCATAGATGATTCCTTTTCTTCAAAACTTATGGCTTTTTTACCATTGTTTTTCAGTTCCTCAATTGAATTTTCTAAAATTTCAATTTGTGTCTGTTGTTCTTTCATTGCTTCCACTAATAATGGAATAACTTCATTATAATTTACACTTAAATATCCATTCTCATCCTCATACACAATATTAGGTAAAACTTCTTGTAAATCTTGTGCAATAAATCCAATATGCTCTTTTTTATCACTTGGCGAAATTTTACTGTCTCCTTTTACCGTATTTATTTTAGCTTTTTCAAAAGCTGAATCTGACGAAGAAGAATATTTATCCAATTCAAATTCATAGTTATATGAAACACCGTTCAATAAAAGTACCTTATCTAAACTATTACTCATAGAAGTAACATTCGTTTTTAATCTTTCATCTGAAAAAATAACTGACCCATAACTTCTTATAGTTCCGGCAAGATCTAATTTGTAACTACCACTCCCAGAAGTCCCAATTCCAACATTCTTATCATCTCTGAGGAAAAGTACGTAATTTGTATGGTTTGGTGTTGGCCAAGGTTTCCAGAAATTTAAACCTTGCATGTTTCCCTCCTCACCCCAATATTCAATGGCATATTTACCGTGGTTTGCATAAGGTAGAGCACATGTTTCCCTACCAAAAGAAAGTGTCGCATATTCATCATATCCAATTTGAACATATGAATCATCACCAACTCTCAACTGTGCTTCTAAAGCACTTGTCGTAAAAAAAACGACCGCAATAATAATAAAAAATTTTTTTCTCATAAACAAATAAATAAAAATAATTTGCATTATATTACATTACCTGTACATTACCTGTACATTACCTGTACATTACCTGTACATTACAGATACATTAAAGCTTGCAATTTTTGAAAAAAAATTCAAATTTACAAATTAAAATTTCTATTTTCCGTGAAGGTTCTATTTTTATTGATAAAATGATGCTTTTTATAGATTAAAAAAAAGAAAAGAATTGGAATTAAAAATTTTTTTTCAAAATTCGTCCAAAATTTTAATATTTTTAAATTTCAAAATAAAAAAAAGTTTTTCAAAAAATGTCCAAAATTTTAATGTTTTATTAAAAATAATTTTTTTCAAAAAATGCCCAAAATTTTAATATTTTTTAGTTTGAAATTAATAAAAATATCGCTTTTTTGTAAAAAAAATTTTTTTATGAAAAAAAGAGATATTTCGGAGATTTTAAAAGATAAAATTTTAGTTCTCGACGGAGCTATGGGAACTATGATTCAAAATTATAATTTGAATGAAAAAGATTTTAGAGGAGAACGATTTAAAAATTATCATATTGATTTGCAAGGAAATAACGATTTACTTTCTATAAATCAAAAAAAAATTATTTCGGAAATTCATGAAGAATATTTAATTGCCGGAGCAGATATTATAGAAACAAACACTTTTAGTGCAAATCGTATTTCCATGTCTGATTATAAAATGGAAAATTTAATTTACGAATTAAATTTTTCTTCTGCTCAAATAGCGAGAAAAATTGCTGATATTTATACAAAAAAAAATCCAGAAAAACCACGTTTTGTAGCAGGTTCCATAGGACCAACTAATAAAACAACATCCATTTCGCCGGATATAAATAATCCTGCTTTTCGCTCTGTAAGTTTTGACGAAATGGTAATTTCATATTCTGAGCAAGTTGAAAGTTTAATTGACGGAGGAGTTGATCTATTGCTCATAGAAACTATTTTTGACACTTTGAATGCAAAAGCTTGTTTGTTTGCTGTAAGCGAAATTTTTGAAAAAAAAAACATAAAAATTCCTGTGATGATTTCCGGAACCATCGCTGACAAAAGCGGCAGAACTTTATCCGGACAAAATTTAGAAGCATTTTTGACTTCAATGTCACATTTTGATCTATTAAGTTTTGGTTTTAATTGTGCTTTTGGAGCTAAGGAAATGTTACCACATATAGAACATTTATCTAAAATTTCTCCATTTTTTGTGTCTGCTTATCCAAATGCTGGTTTTCCTAATTCTTTTGGTGATTACGACGAAACTCCGGAAATCATGGGAAAAGAACTTAAAAAATTTCTTGATAAAAAAATTGTAAATATTATTGGTGGTTGTTGTGGAACTGGTCCAAAACATATAAAATTTTTTTCTGATTTAGTGAAAAATTATTCACCTCGTGTTTTGCCAAAAATTGAAATTCAAACGCAAATTTCTGGTTTAGAAAATTTAACCATTTCAGAAGAAAAAAATTTTATAAATATTGGTGAACGAACAAATATTGCTGGCTCGAAGAAATTTGCAAAATTAATTAGGAATAAAAATTACGAAAAAGCAATAGAAATCGCAAGAAAACAAGTTGAAAATGGTGCTCAAATTCTCGACATAAATATGGATGATTCTCTAATAGATGCAAAAAAAGAAATGAAATATTTTCTAAATTTGCTTTCTTCAGAGCCAGAAATTATTAAAATTCCTATTATGATAGATTCATCGGATTTCGAAGTTATAGAAAGTGCTTTAAAATGTTTGCAAGGAAAATCCATAGTAAATTCTATTTCTTTAAAAGATGGAGAAAAACTTTTTATAGAAAAGGCAAAAAAAATTAAAAAATATGGTGCTTCTGTTGTTGTGATGGCTTTCGACGAAAAAGGACAAGCAATGGATTTTCAAAGGAAAATAAAAATTTTGAAAAGATCTTATGAAATTTTAATAAAAAAAGTAAATTTTTTGCCGCAGGATATAATTTTTGACCCGAATATTTTAACCATAGGAACAGGAATAAAAAGTCATAATAATTTCGCTGTAGAATTTTTAAAAGCAACAAAATGGATAAAAGAAAATTTAAAATTTACAAAAGTTAGTGGAGGAATTAGTAATTTATCTTTTGCTTTTAGGGGAAATAATTTTGTTCGTGAAGCGATGCACACAGTTTTTTTGTTTCACGCAAGAAAATTTGGTCTAAATATGGGAATTGTGAACGCTGGAAATTTGCCTATTTATGATGAAATTCCGAAAAATTTAATTTTTTTATTAGAAAATTTAATTTTTAATCGTGATGAAAATGCAACAGAAAAAATTTTAAATTTTATATCTGAAAATGATAAAAAAAAATTTCCGAAAAAAAATAAAATTGATAATTGGAGAGATGAAAATTTAGAATTTCGTTTGGATTTTTCTTTGAAAAATGGAATTATTGAGTTTTTGGAAATTGACATAAATTCTGCTTTAAAAAAATATTCTTCTGCTTTGGAAATTATAGAAAAACCGTTGATGAACGGAATGAATAAAATTGGTAAATTGTTTGGCGAAGGAAAAATGTTTCTGCCGCAAATTGTAAAAAGTGCAAGAGTTATGAAAAAGGCTGTTGATATTTTGTCGCCAGAAATAAAAAAAGAAAAAAATAATAAAAAAGTTTCCAGAAAAAAAATTTTATTAGCAACGGTAAAAGGCGATGTTCATGACATAGGAAAAAATATTCTTAGTGTAATTTTATCTTGTAATAATTATGAAATTATTGATTTGGGAATTATGGTAAATGCCGAAATAATTATAGAAACGGCAAAAAAAGAAAAAGTAGATATTATTGGTTTGAGTGGTTTAATTACTCCGTCTTTGAAAGAAATGGAAAAAGTTGCTCATCGAATGAAAGAAGAAAATTTTAAAATTCCTTTAATTATCGGTGGTGCAACCACTTCAAAAATTCATACTGCAATAAAAATTGCTCAGATTTATGATGACAATGTTTTTTATATTTCTAATGCTTCCATAAGCAGCGAAATTCTAAGTAATTTATTAAATCCAAAAAAGAAAAAAAAATTTTTTGAAAAAAATAAAGAAAATTTTAAAAAATTAAGAGAAAATTTTTTTAATAAAAAAGATGAATTTTTAAGTATTGAAGAGGCAAGGAAAAATAAATTTTCTATAAATTGGAAAAATTTTGAATTGAAAAAACCAAAGTTTTTGGGGATAAAAATTTTTAAAAATTACGATATTTTAGAAATTTCAAAATATATAAACTGGACTTTCTTTTTTAATACTTGGGGAATAAAAGGGAAAATTCCAAAAATTTTTAATCATAAGGATAAGGGAAAAGAAGCAAAAAAATTATTTTCTGATGCTAAGAATTTGTTAAAAAAAATTATAGCAGAAAATATTTTACAAGCAAATGCTGTAATTGGTTTTTTTAATGCAAATTCTGTGGATGAAAATGTAGAAATTTATGAAGATGAAAATAGGAAAAAAAATTTAAACAATTTTCATTTTGAAAGAAATTTGCGAATTAATAAAAAAGTTAATTTATCTCTTGCTGATTTTATTACTCCAAAAAATGAAAATAAAAATGATTATTTAGGTTTTTTCGCTCTGACAACTGGTTTAAATATTGAAAAGCAAATTTCTATTTTTAAAAAAGAAAAAGATGATTATTCGATAATTTTATTAAAATCTATTGCTGACCGTATGGCAGAAGCTTTTTCTGAACTCTTGCATTTGCGAGTTAGGAAAGAATTTTGGGCTTATTCTAAAAATGAAAATCTTAATTTAAAAGAACTTTTCTCTGGAAAATATTTTGGAATTCGTCCGGCAGTTGGTTATTCTGCTTGTCCAGACCATTCACAAAAAGAAGAAATTTTTAAACTGATGCAAATAGAAAAAAATATTAATATTAAATTAACAGAAAATTTTGCAATGCTTCCGAATGCTTCTGCTTCTGGATTTTATTTTGCAAATGAAAAATCAGTTTTTTTTTAAATTATTAAAATAATGTTTTTCAAAAAGAATTTTTTTTTTGAAAAACATTGAAAATTTGGCGTTTTTTGGAAAAAGTTTTTTTTAAATTTTCAAAATAAAAAACTGTAAAATTTTGGACGATTTTGAAAAAAATTTTTTTTAAATTTCAAAATAAAAAACTGTAAAATTTTGGACGATTTTTGAAAAAAATTTTTTTTATTTCAAAATAAAAAATCGTAAAATTTTTGGCGATTTTTGTTTGATTCAAAACATTGGTGTTAAATCCATATGCGTCATCCTCCACCCGAAATCAAGCGTGGACGATGACGCATATGGGACACCAATGTTTGAACACTAAAAAATCGTCCAAAATTTTAACATTTTAAAAAATACAACATTGGAGGTTTTTTTTTTAACACCAATGTTTCAACCCATATGCGTCATCATCCACGCTTGATCCAGAAATCAAGCGTGGACGATGACGCATATGGTGCGGGACGCTTGACGCATAAGGTGGGAAAAAATATTTGCTTTTATTAGAAAATAATAAAAAAAATTATTATAATATTTTTTGTTTTTTTCATTTCATAAAATTTTAAATTTATCAAAATTAAAAATAATTTATTAAAAAAAAATTTTTTTTCAAAAAAACACCAAAATTTTAAGATTTTTTTATTTTGAAATTTAAAAAAAATTTTTTTCAAAATCGTCCAAAATTTTAAATATTTTAATTTCAAAATAAAAAAAAATTTTTCAAAATCGTCCAAAATTTTAATGATTTTTTAAATCATCAGAAAAACTTTAATAAAAAAAACAGAACATTTTAAATTTTTTTTCATTAAATCTCAATAAATTTTTTTATTGAAATTCCAAGATTTTTTATTAAAACCCCAAGATTTTTTTACAAAATCAAGAGAAGTTTCTACAAAAATGATATTTTTATAAAAATATTATTTTTTGCAAAAAATATTTGTCATTAAAAAACGTCATT
>JAOZVH010000022.1:24120-24989 GCA_029938235.1 Bacteroidales bacterium | reverse complement strand
TCGCTTTTTCAGGTCTTGCTTCTTTACAAAATTTTTGTGCTTTTTCTGTTGAAACTTTGGTTGATTTCGGTTTTTTAACTCCAACACAAAATTTACCATTTTATATTTATGATAGAAATGGTAAAAAAACCGAAAATATTACAAATTTTGCATTGGAAAAATTTAAGAATTTTTATAAAAAAAATGCCATAAATAAAGAAAAAATTTTTTTTTATGTTTATGGAGTTTTGCATAATCCAGCCTATGGCAAAAAATATAAAATCAATTTAAAACGAGATTTTCCTCGCATTCCATTTTATAATAATTTTGAAAAATGGGTGAAATTTGGCGAAAAACTTATGAATTTACATTTAAATTTTGAAGATGTAAAAGCGTATAATTTAGAAATTGAAAATAAAAATTTGCAAAATTTTCCTAATGTAAAATTGCGTTTTAATAAAAATAAAGATGAAATTTTCATCGACGAAAATACCAAATTAAAAAATGTTCCAAAAATTGCTTTGGAATACAAATTGGGAAATCGTTCAGCTTTGGAATGGATTTTGGACCAATATAAAGAGAAAAAGCCCCGTGATAAAACCATTTTTGAAAAATTTAATAATTATAAATTTTCTGATTATAAAACGGAATTAATTGATTTATTAAAAAGAGTTTGCACAGTTTCTGTAGAAACTATGAAAATTTATTTTCAAATGAAAAATTTATAATTTTTTTTTTAATAAATTATTAAAATTTTGGCGTTTTTTTGGAAAAAATTTTTTAATCTGAAATTAAAAAACATTAAAATTTTGAACGATTTTTGAAAAAAATTTTTTTTTATTTTGAAAATTAAAAACATTAAAATTTTGAACGATTTTTGAAAAAAAATT
>JAOZVH010000022.1:0-24020 GCA_029938235.1 Bacteroidales bacterium | reverse complement strand
TTTTTTATTTTGAAAATTAAAAACATTAAAATTTTGGGCGATTTTTGAAAAAAAATTTTATTTCAAAAAATTAAAAATATTAAAATTTTGAACGATTTTTGAAAAAAATTTTTTTTATTTTGAAAATTAAAAACATTAAAATTTTGGGCGATTTTTGAAAAAAAAATATTTTTTAATTATAAAAATCGTAAAAATTTTGTCATTTTTTGAAAAAATTTTTTTGAATAAATTATTAAAATTTTATGTGTTTTTGGAAAAAATTTTGGCTCTTCGAACCTTTTTGTGGAGGAAAGTTTTTTTCATAAAAAAATTGTGAAAAATTTGTGTTTTTTTCAAAATATTTTTTAAAAATTTTTATTCCAAATCGTAATTAAAACATTAAAAATCAATGTTTTATAGGATGATGCAACGAAATCAAGCGTGGACGCTTGAATCATAATTTGAAAAATTTTTTTTAATAAAGATTAAAAAATTTGGCATTTTTTGGGAAAAATTTTTTTTTAATAAAAATTAAAAAATTCGGCGTTTTTTTGAAAAATTTTTTTTAAATAAAGATTAAAAAATTCGGTGTTTTTTGGGAAAAATTTTTTTTCGAATAAAATCGTAAAATTTTGGCGTTTTTTTGAAAAATTTTTTTTATAAAAAAAACCCAAATTTTTTAAAAATTTGGGTTTTTTTAATTTTAATAAAATCTTTATTTATTAACAGTCATTTTATTAATTTTTCTATATTCAGAGTTTTCAGACTTAACTTTTATTTCATAAAGATACATTCCATTGCTTAATTCGCTAGCATCAAATTCTTGTGTGTGAACACCTTTTGCTTGATTTTCGTTAACTAATTTTACAATTTCTTTACCAGTAATGTCATAAACAGTTAATTGAACTTTTGCATCTTCTGTCAAAGTATATTCAATAGTAGTTTCGCTAATGAATGGATTAGGATAATTACTTATACTAAATTCTAAAGCTTTAACTGTAGATAATTCAATAGACGGAGTAGTAAGTACTTTGTTTTTCAATACTTTTGCGTCAGCATTTGCAAATTCACTTTCATTTGAAATATTCAAAGAAATGTTTCCTTCATTAATTCTTAGGAATTCTAAAGAAATTAAATCTTCGTTTGCTTCTATGTTAGCAGAATTTGTATTATACCAAGCAACATGAATTTTATTATCAATAACATTATATCTTAAACCTTCTAATTTAGAATTAACAGATTTAACTTCAACTATATCATTAGGATATTCAATAACCAAAGTTATTGCCCCTAATTCCATATTTTCAGTTGCTTTGATAGGCATTTCGAAAGTAGAACTTTGAACCTCAAGAACTCCACTATTAATTAAAGAAATATTTCTTTCAGCTTTTTTACCAGGAGCATTATAATAACTTGCATTAATATCACCATAACAAGCCGCATTTAAGTTTTCAACAACAATATCAGAGTTTTCAGCAATTATATTTTTAGTTTCAAATGCCCAGTCTCCTGTTGGGAATTCCGTAATGAAACCAACACTACGCATTATTATCATCAATGCATCTGTAGAATTAAGATTCATATTATCATTAACATTACCAATTTCAACTTGGAAATCAGTTAATGCACCAGTTTCAGCTACAATACCAATACCATATTGTGCAGCAAGTAAAGCGTCAGTTGCTGTTACACCACCCCAAGTTTCATATATATAATCTTCAGAAGCAGTTATCGTATAAGTTCCATTTTGAACGTTAAATTCATAATTTCCTTCATTGTCAGTTTCAGTTTCAAAATTAACCTGAGAACCATTTACAAAACCATTTAATTTAATATCAATTCCAGCAAGTCCTACATTGTATTCATTATTATATACAACTTTACCAGTTATTTTAACTAATTGAGTAACATTAACAGTAGCTTGGTCGTCAAGATCATTATTAGAACAGTTAACATCATTAACAGAAAGTAAAGTGTAAGTTGTAGTTTCTTCTGGCGCAATTTCTAAAAGGAAAGTGTTTGTTTCTGAAGTTGCGGTATATTCCATACCCATTCCATCAGTATAAACAAAATCATAAGGAGCATAACCAGTAAAATTAACTTCTAAAGAAGCAGTTTCACCCTCTATAATATCTGTGTCATTACCAAATGTAGCAGTTGGTTTAGATACAGCAATAATTTCAGCAGAACCATTTGCAACACCAGTACAATATGCGTCTTCTACAGCAAGTAATTGGTAAGTTCCAACTTGGTCAACAATAAATGAATAAGCATCTGTATATATTTCAGAAATTGTAATTGTATTTGAAGCATACATATATGTTACACTAAAAGGTTGATTTCCAGTAAAATTAATAGTAACATTTGCTTCTTCACCATTACAAATACCAAAGTTTCCACTTAAAGTAGCAGTAGGTATTTCACGATATTCAACATTAGCAATTCCGGAAACATTTGCTTCGCAAGTTGCATCAGATGCACTTACTAATTCATATTCTCCAGCAGTTTGAACGTTGAATGTATAAGGATTTTCATTAATATTATTAATAGTATTTTCAGTAGTTCCATCAGTATAAGTGATAGAATAAGGAGCCGTACCATCAGTGAAAGTAACATTAATAGCAATTTCTTCTCCGTTACAAGTTTCGCCTGCTTCTACAAGAGAAATTTCTGCTTCTGGAGTAGGCATAACAGTTAATGTAACTTCTTCAGTTTGAATATTACATTCTTCACTTGTTAACATACAACGATACATATTTCCATTATCAGCGTTAGTTGCATTTACAACTAATTGATTAGAATTACTTGTTGGATTACTATCACTTATATCATCCCAATAAGAACCAGTATTTACTTGCCATTGATAAAAAATAACATTGTCAGCAACTACATTAAATACAGCTTCTGTGTCATTACAAACATTAATGTCCATAGGATGAGTAGTAATATTTGCAGTAGGATTAGCATTAACTTCACCATTAGAAAGCTCTAAAGTCAATTCTGTTACAGAAGGAATATTAGCAATAGAATTATTTTGATTTTCTATATCTAATATTGCATTTCCGCCACCAAGATATATAAAATTTAAATCTAATAATTTAGTTTCTTCATATAAATCTGCACCATTATCAGGAGAATACCAAGCTATTCCAATAACTCCATTATCATCATTTATTAATGCAGAAGAAATTTCAGCATTTAAATTATCATAACCATTATAAGCTAATAATGTATTATCATATTCAACATATAAAGTTATTGCACCAATATTATTAGCAAATTTCATTGTAACAGGAACACTAACTTCTTCACCAACACAAGCACCTATTTCACCAACAGCAACTTGTACTTCAGGAGCCCCAACTAATGTTTCAACATTAACATTCCAAATTTGAACACTACCGTCTTCTGCAGTAACATTATAATTAACAGTAGAAGAGAAATCAGTATATGTATCTACAGTAGCATATTCAGAAATATTCATTTCAGGAGTTAAATTAACTAAATCCGTACCTTCTAAAACAAAACAATTAATATTATAATTTTCATTATCTATTTCAGTACTTACAGAAACATTTCCGAAAGTAAAATCTAAAATATCATTTTCAGTAGAAGTCATTCTACCAGTAATATTTAAATTGTAATTTCCATCACTACCACTATTATAACCAAAAACTTTTACAAAATAAGTTCCAGCAGTCAGATTTTCTAAAGTAATTAAAGAAGTGTAAATACCATTACTATAATCTTCATCATCATTAGCAGCAATATAATTTTCAGCATCACAATCGTTCCAAACTTCGATTTTAGTATCGAAAGTAGAATTAGCAAGCGAGAATGAAATTTCTGTATAATCTTGGTCATCTATATCAACTGTATACCAAACTTCTCCTCCGGCAGGAATATTTCCAAATTTTACAGGATCATTAATATTTCCATAAAGTAATGGGTCAGTACATAATTCACCAGGAGCATAAATACGAATGTCAGTTGTTTTAAGTTCATCAGAATATCCATTAGCTATATTAACAGACCAAACAGCGAAACTATGATCACCAGCTTCTAAATTATTCATAGTAAATGTAATTGCATTTCCAACGAAAACAACTTCCGAATTACCTATCATATCACCAGCGATATAAGTTACTCCTTCTTCTGGAGTTCCAAAATTGTCAGTGTCATTATAAGCAATAACAACATCATTATTAGCTTCATTTAATACCCAATTTAATTCAATTTCAGTATTAGATTCTAATACAAGAGCATTTAAATCAGTAATAGGTTCCGCATCTGGATTACAATCTGCTTCTATACCTTCTGTTATTCCAGAAATAATATTATCTAATCCGTCCGTATAAACAACATTTCCAAGAACATCAGAAATAGTATAATAACATTCGTAACCGTTTCCGTCATTATCAGCAAATGTAGTTGTAATTAAATTAGTAGTATTTACAGGAATATTAAATTCAGTATTTTCACCGTCTATAGTAACATTTTCTAAA
The DNA here is from genome assembly GCA_029938235.1 of Bacteroidales bacterium. Classification (GTDB taxonomy): domain Bacteria; phylum Bacteroidota; class Bacteroidia; order Bacteroidales; family 4572-128; genus 4572-128. The sequence goes on along the minus strand of JAOZVH010000022.1, from coordinate 19,536 downwards.
GCTAAGAAACCGTTCACATAAACATTTAAAGTATTAGCTGTCCATCCTTCGATAGCATTATCAAATTCATATAAATTTAAAGTGTAATTACAAGGAATTGCTTCTTCACCATTAATAGATAATGTGTAATTTCCTGTGTAATCATTGTAAGCATAAACTTTTACATAATAAGTACCTTCAAACAAATAATCTAAATCAATTTTAGAAGCATTACTTCCACAAGAAGGTTCAGCATCATCATCATAAGCTATATAATCATCATCGTCACAATTTCTCCAAACTTCTAATTTTGTATCTAAATCAGAACCACAAAGAGAAAATTCTACATTCTTATAACTTTTATCTAAAACAACTGTGTACCAAACAGCATCTCCAGCATTTACAATTTCTCCATTTACAGATTCATCATTAATGTTTCCATAAGCAAATGGGTCAGTACATAAATCACCAGGTCCGTAAATAGGAAGATTAATTACAGTAAGTGCTTCAGAATATCCATATATAGAATTAAAAGCCCAAACAGAGAAACTATGTTTTCCAGCTTCTAAATTATCCATAGTAAATGTTGATTCATTTCCAACATAAACAATAGTCGCTTCACCTAAAAGTCCATCAACAGAATAAGTCATTCCTTCTTCAGGATTTACAAAATTATTTCCAGTATTATAAGCAACAATAACATTATCACCTAATTCATTTAGGTCCCAAGTTAATTCTATTTCAGTATTAGATTCTAATACATTAGCGTCTAAGTTAGCAATAGGTTCAACGTCTGGGTTACAATCTGCTATTAAACTTTCTAAACCAGCAATAGGTTCATCTTCTCCTTCAGTATAAACAACATTTCCAAGAACATCAGATATAGTGTAAGTACAGTTATAACCATCACCATTATTATCAGCAAAAATAGTAGAAATTACATTTGTAGTATTTACAGGAATGCTAAATTCACTGTTCTCACCATCTACGGTAAAATCACCTAAAAGCATATCATTAACATAAACACTTAAAGTATTTCCATCCCAACCATCAGTTGCAGTAGCAAGTACATCTAAGTTTAAAGTATAATCACAAGTAATTGCTTCTTCTCCAGTAATAGATAATTCATAATTTCCAGTGCTGTTTTGATAACCGTAAACTTTTATATAATAAGTACCTTCAAATAAATAATCTAAATTCATTCTTGAAGCATAATAATTATCATCTCCACTTTCACCACATTTTGGAGTTCCAAAATCAGTATAAGTTAAATATGTTGCATCATCACAATTTCTCCATATTTGTAAATCAGTATCAAAATTAGAATTACAAGTAGAAATTTCTACATTTTCATAACTCTTATCTAAAGTAACTTCATACCAAACTGCATCACCAGCATTAATGATATCTCCAATTACAGATTCATCATTAATGTTTCCATAAGTAAATGCAGTAGTACAATCTTGTCCTTCTGAATAAATACTTTCAGAAATTAATTCTGCATTAGAATAATTACCGTTTGCATCTATAGACCAAATTTTGTAATAATAAGTTCCAAAATCTAAACCTGTATGAGTAAATGTAATTTCATTAACATTGTCATAAAGAATAGTTGTATTTTCATCTAAATCATTTGGTGTTTCACCAAAAACATTAGTTGTATTATAAGCAAGTACAATATTATTTCCAAGATCATTTAATATCCAATCTAATTTAATTTCTGTATCAGATAAAACTTCTGTGGTTAAATCAGTTACTGGTGCAACAAAAAGTTCTTCAGAAACTTCAGATACAATGGAATAATTATTATTTTCATTTACTGACCAAACTTGATAATAATAATTTCCTAAATCCAAATTACTGTGATTAAAAGATGTTTCATTACCTAAATAAAGAACTGTTGCATTTCCTAACATAAGGTCAACTTCATAAGTAGTTCCATTTTCAGGAGTTACAAAATCATCTAAGTTATTGTAAACTACAACAACATTATTAGAATTATTATTTAAAAGCCAATCTAATTGAATTTCTGTATTATCAGAAATAATAGTAGCATTTAAATCAGTTACCGGAGCAATATATTCTTGACCTGTAATTGATAATTCGTAATTACCAGAAGCACTGTTATAACCATAAACTTTTACATAATAAGTTCCAGATGCTAAATCATCTAAAGTAATTATCGAATGACCACCACTTCCACAAACTAAAGAATTATCATCATTATCATCTAAAAATTCTTCAGCATCGCAACTTGTCCAAACTTCTAATTTAGTGTCAAAATCTGTAATTTCATTATTACAAAGCGAAAATTCTACATTTGCATAAGTATCATCAAGAACGACAGAATACCAAGCAGAACCGTAAGATGTTATAGAACCTGTTTGTGCTTCACCATTGAAAATAAATTCAATTGGATTGCTACAATCTTCTCCTAATCCATAAATAGTAGCATCAACTGTTGAGGACACAGAATATATGCCAACAGCATTTAAAGACCAAACACTATAATAATGTGTACCTTCTGCTAAATCAATATGAGTAAAATTTGTTTCAATACCATTATAAATAATATTATTATCTTCAATAACTTCAGAAAATTCATTTTCTGAACTATAAGCAACATAAACTTCATCACCTAATTCATTTAAATCCCAAGTCAAACTAATTTCTGTTCCAGAAATTACTTCTGCACTTAAATCTGTTACTGGAGATGCTTCTGGTTCACAATTTACTTCCACTTCTGGATTACCAGTTTCTTGACTTATACCTACATCATAAGAATAAACCTCATTACCAAGAACATCAAGTATTTTATATAAACATTCATAATCATCTCCATCATTTCCTGCTGTGAAAGCTACAGTAATAATGTCATTAGTTCTTGCAGAAATATCAAAACTTTCTTCTTCAGTTGTTGAAGTAATGTTTGTTAAGATTTCTAAACCATCAACAAAAACAGATAAAGTGTTAGTTCCCCAACCATCACCATAAGTATCCATCAAAACAACAGAATAATTACAAGAAGGAGTTATTGTAACTTCAGTCAAAACTGCTACAGAATATACACCTGCTGCATTTAAAGACCAAACACTGTAATAATGTGTTCCTTCTGCTAAAGCTTCATGAGTAAAACTTGTTTCAGTACCACTATAAATTATTTCATTTTCTTCAACATTTTCAGAAAATTCATTTTCTGAGCTATAAGCAACATAAACTTCATCGCCTAATTCATTCAAGTTCCAATTTAATTGAATATCTGTATTTAATGCATCAGATGTTAAATTTGTTACTGGTTCAGCTTCTGGTTCACAGTTTACAGTTATTTCGTTAGTCCCAGTTTCTTCAGATGTACCCACATCATAAGAATAAACCATATTTCCAAGAACATCATATATTTCATAAACACATTCGTAATCGTCTCCATCTTCACCTGCAGTGAAAACAGTAGTGATAACATTACCTGTTTCTGATGGAATATTAAATGTTTCTTCGCCAGTTGTTGAAGTAAGTATTGAATTTTCTTCGCCATTAACATTAACTGTTAATGAGTTAGTTCCCCAACCGTCTCCACCAAAATCTTTCAAAACTACAGAATAATAACAATCTGCTGGAACTTCTCCATTGACAGATAACTGAAAATTGCCAAAATTAGTACCATAACCAAAAACTTTTACAAAATAAGTTCCAGCAAGCATGTTTTCTAAAATAATACTTGAAGCCCAATAATTATCATCTCCAGATTCACCACATCTAGGTGTCCCATAATCAGCATAAGCTAAATATTCTGTTGCATCACAACTTTCCCAAACCTCTAAATCAGTATCAAAATTAGAATTACAAGTGGAAAATTCTACATTAACATAATTTTGGTCTAAAACAACAGAATACCAAACAAAATCTCCTGCTTCTAAAGTTGAATCTATAACAGCTGGATCATTTATATTTCCATAAGCATTAGCTAAAGTACAAGGATGAGCTTCCTGAGTTACCGTAAGTGTCCAATCTTGAGAACTTTCATCTTCTGCAACAACAGTATAAATAAATTCACCACTACTAAAATCAGTAATTACTTCTGTAGTTACATTTGAAAAATTAGAAACTTCATAAGTTGCATTTAAATTAGTCAAATCAGAATCATAAGAAACTTCAACAGTAATTGTGTAATTTTCTGCATTTATAGTAGCTTCTGTTCCGTCTAAAATAAAACTAAGAAAATCATTTTCACCACTTGTAACAGCATTTGTAACATTTACATTCCATGATTGCTCAGATCCATTTTGAGCAACAACATTATATTCTACTGGGTTTGTAAAATCAGTAAAATCATCAGAAACAGTTGCATAATCAGAAAGTGTGTATTCAACTTCTAAAGTTGTCAAATTTACAGATGCTCCAACTTCAGCAGTTATAGTGTGGTCGTCAGTATTAATAACAGATTCTCCAATTTGAATATCTCCTAAACTAAAAGTAAGAAAATCATTTTCAGAACTTGGAATATCACCTAAAACACGTAGTTGATAAATTCCATTAGTTGTAGAACTATACCCATAAACTTTTACAAAATAAGTGCCTGCATCTAAAATTGGAACATTGATTAATGAAGCATAGTTATCACCACCATATTCAAGACTAGAACATCCACCATCATCTACGTAATCATCTACGTAATATAAATATGCATCATCTTCACAAGAAGCCCAAACTTCTAATTTAGTATCAAAATCAGATCCACAAGTAGCAAACATTACATTTGCATAAGTTTGATCTAATGTAACTTCATACCAAAATTCTTCTCCAGCTGCTAAAGCTTGATCAACAACTGCTTCACCATTTATATTTCCATAAGATAATGGATTTGAACAAATTTCACCTGCTTCATAAACAACAGCATTTCCAGTTAAACTAATAGTAGCATCATCAGTATTACTGCTAATTGTTAAGGTTCCAGTAAATTCACCTTCTACTTCTGGTAAAGCTGTTACAGTAATTTCAAGATTTTCACCTGGTATTATTATTCCTGAAGTTGTACCAACAGAAAAAATTTCATTATCAATTACTATGTTAGTAATTTCAATATTTTCAGTACCAGTATTTGTAATAGTAAAAGTACTACTAACACTATTATTAGCTTCTACATCTCCGAAATTTATTTCTGTTGTAGAAACAGACATAAATATACCTTCTGGACAATCACCAATTATAGCTTCAGATATTCCTAATGGAGTTGTGCCACCTAAACCATCACTAGCAACAACATTACCAAAAGCATCAACTATTTCGTAAGATGGCTCACCAGCATAACTCCCAGCAACATAAGTTGTTGTGATTTCATCTCCAGTTTCAGCAGAAAATGTAAGAGTTCCTGCAGAACCAGTTAAAAGAGTTTCTGCATCTAAAACAACTTCTCCGTTTACGAGAACAGTTAATGTTGCACCGTTCCAGCCGTCTCCATAAGAATCAATCAAATTTACCGTGTAATCACAAGCCGTAGCTGTGTAAGTTACAGATAAAAAAACCGCAATTAAAAGATTTAATATTTTCTTTCCCATATAATTTTAAATTATTAAATTAATAAATTGAAAATTGTTGAATATAAAATTTACAATTTTCCTTAAAAAAAAATGCAATATAAAAAAAAAAAATTAAAAAATAAAAATAAATTTGAAAAAAAAATTTTTTATGAATTTTGACAAAATTTTTAAGGATTTAAAAGAGAAAAAATATTCTCCAATTTACTTTCTAATGGGAGATGAAGCTTATTATATAGATATAATTACAAATTATATTATAGAAAATGTTTTATCAAAAAATGATAAAGAGTTTAATTTAAGTATTCTTTACGGTAAAGATATAGATATTTTTTCTTTGATAGCAACAGCAAGGCGTTTTCCTATGATGGCTAAATATCAGATAGTTATAGTTAAAGAAGCACAAAACTTAAAGAAAATTGAAAGCTTAATAAGTTACGTTGATAAAGTTCAAAAATCAACTATAATGGTTATTAATTATAAATACAAAACCATAGATAAACGAAAAAAACTTTATAAGAAACTAAAAAAGAATTTTGTAATTTTTGATAGCAAAAAACTATATGATAATCAAGTTCCAAATTGGATAGAAAACTTCCTTAAAAAGAAAAAATGTAAAATATCGCCCACAGGAAGCTTACTTTTAACAGAATTTCTCGGAACTGAATTGAGTAAAATTGTGAATGAAATTGAAAAACTCATTTTAACTTTGCCAAAAAATCAAAGCGAAATCACTACTGATCACATAGAAAAGAACACAGGAATTAGTAAAGATTTTAATAATTTTGAACTTCATAAGGCAATGGTTAAAAAAGATTTTTTAAAATCTAACAGAATTGTAAACTATTTTGCAAATAATCAAAAATCTAATCCTTTTGTTTTAACAATATCTTCTCTCTACATCTTTTTTTCAAAAATACTTATTTATCATTATGTCTCGCACAAAGGAGATAGAGCAATTGCCTCGGCTTTGAAAATTAATCCGTTTTTTGTCTCTGATTATCATCATGCCGCTAAAACTTTTAATATTAATAAAGTTGGAAAAATTATTTCTTTTCTTAGAGAATATGATTTAAAATCTAAGGGAGTAGGAAATATTTCTGTAAAAGAAGGTGAACTATTAAAAGAATTGGTTTTTAAAATTTTGCATTAAAAAAAAAATTTTTTCATAAAAATGGAAAATTTTTAATAATTTTATTTTAATAAAAATAAATTAAAAAAAATTTTTTCAAAAAAAATGCCATTTTTTTGAAAAAATTTTTTTTTAATGCAACATTTCTAAAAAGATATAAGTCTTTTTATTATATCAATGTTTTATGTTTGACGAGAAAAAAATAATAGAACTTATATTAAAAAATGACAGAAAAGCACAAAAAGAATTATATCAACGATTTGCTGCTGCTTTTCTTGGTATTTGCATACGTTATGCAAATGATAAATCAGACGCAGAAAATATTCTGCAAGATGGTTTTATAAAAATTTTCAAAAATATAAAGCAATGTAAAAAAGCAAGTTCTCTTACTTCTTGGATGAAAAGGACAATTGTAAATACGGCAATTACGCATTATAGAAAAAATTTGAAGTATAAATTTAATAGAAATATAGATGCAATACAAGAAAATAGATTTGCAGAAAAAAAAGATGATTCAGATTTTACTATTAGTGAATTGATGGGAGTGATAAAAAAATTGCCAAGAGGTTATAGAGTTGTTTTTAATCTTTATGCGATAGAAGGTTATAAACATAAAGAAATTGCAAAATTGCTGAATATTGACATTAGTACATCAAAATCTCAATATTCAAGAGCAAAAAAAATTATAAGAGAAAAATTAGAAATTTTGAAAAAAGTTCCGGTTTTTTAAATTAAAAATTATGAAAGAAAATTATAATATAGAAAATATTTTTAAAGAAAATTTTGAAAATTTTGAAGTAGAGCCCTCAAAAGAATTGTGGGCGAATATAGAAAAAGAACTTTTCTGGACAAAAATTTTCAAATTTCAATTTAGTAATTTAACATATATTTTGTCAGCATCAATAATTTTTTTGCTGTCAAGTGTTTTTTATTTTTCTCATAAGGAAATAGATATTAAAGATGAAAAATTTTCTAAAATTTTAGAAACCAAGAAAGAAAATAAATATGTTTTTAATGAAGAAAAAAACAATGAAACTCTTTATAAGAAGAAATTAAGCAAAAAAATTGTTTTTCCTAAAATTGAAAAAATTATAAAAAAAGATGATAAAATAACAAAAAATAATTCTTCGAAAGAAGAAGTTGGAAGAAAACATAGTTTGTCTATAAAAAATGATTATTTATGGGATAATAAAGATCTTGTAAAAATTGATATTTTATCTGAAAAATTAGAAAAAAATAATTTGCAAATTTATATTCCAATTCCAAAACCGTTGGCAAAATATATTTTATCTAAAAATAAATCTTGTTCACCTCTTAAAGTTGAATTTTCAAATTTATCAATAAATGCTGATAATTATGCTTGGTTTTTGGGGGATAAAATAATTTCAAAAGAAAAAAACTTATTTTATATTTTTAAAAAACCCGGAATTTATCCAATTACTTTGCATGCAAAAGGTCGTGGCGGAACTTCTATAATTTGTACAGATACCGTTATAATTTTTGAAAATCCAGATATAAAAATTGAAAAAACCGAAATACAGGATAAAACTTTGGCATTTTATAATTATTCGACAAATGCAAAAGAATATTTATGGGATTTTTCTGACGGAGAACTTTCTAATGAAAAAGAACCAACACATTTTTTCAATAAAAATTCTTATTCTCATTTTGTTATTTTAAAAGCATGGTCAGAAAATTTTTGTGTAGATTCTATAATTATTTCAAATTTATTTGAAAATAAAAAGAAAGAAAATTTGAAATTTCCAAATGCTTTTACTGTAAATTTAAACGGTCAAAATGGTGGTTTTTATAAAAAAAATCACAATAAAAATTCTATTTTTCACCCTATTTTAGAAGATGAAAATATTTTGAAAAAATATTCTTTACAAATTTTTAATCGTTCAGGAAATTTAGTTTATGAAAGTAAAAATATTAATATTGGTTGGGACGGTTATTCTTCCAATAGTCCAGCAAAAGAAGGAACTTATATATGGATGGTAAAAGGAAAATTCGATAATGGAGAAAATTTCGTCCAGCAGGGAAATGTAACAATTTTTCATAAAAAGTTTTAAAAAAATATGAAAATTAAAAAAAAGAAATCTTAGGATTTCTTTTTTTTAATTTCAAATAAAATCATTAAAAATTCATCGTTTTTTTGAAAAAAAATTTTTTTATATTTTGAAAATATTGAAATTTTGGACGTTTTTTTGAAAAAATTTATTTTTTAATTTCAAATAAAATCATTAAAAATTCATCGTTTTTTGAAAAAAAATTTTTCATTTTTAAAATTTAAAATTTTGGACGTTTTTTTGAAAAAAATTTTTTTTAATTTCAAATAAAATCATTAAAAATTCATCGTTTTTTTGAAAAAAAATTTTTTTTAAAATTTAAAAAATTCGTAAAATTTCGGCGTTTTTTTGAAAAAATTTTTTTTAATAAAAAATCAATTCAAAAAATTTTCTCTCTCATTATTCAAGATTATTCTTTCACATTAAATTACTTATTTTGTGTTTTACGGCTTTAAGATTTATAAATATTTGTTTTATATCATTTATTTTCAAAGCATCAAAAGATTCTGATTTGTGATATTGATATTTTGATTCACCAATTTTTTCCAAAACAACAAAGAACCAAAATCTACCAATATTATATGCATTCGCATTTCTTTTCTTTGATTATTTTCTATAGCAACACCATTTGTGCTAATAATTGTCCTCTTGGGTGTTTTGGAATAGGTGCTATTTTTTAAATTCTTGTATAAAAAAATAAGGTTTTTCTGGTTTTCTTTTGCCAATGCATCATAAAATCTAAATTTCCCTTTAATTTATATCCATTAACAATTCCTTGCATTTTGGCTTCAAACCATTCACGATAATTTTCTCCATAAAAATTAATTCTACTTAAAAGAGGATTTATAAAATGTAATATAATTGAAGCTCATAATAAAAATCTAAATAATAAAAATTCTTTTTTATTATATTTTTTAAAAACTCTTCATCAACATTACTAATTTTTATATCAAAATTAAAACATTCTTTAAAAATTTCTTGACTTTGAACTTGGTCAAAATAAGCGATTTCATTTAAGATTTTAAATGAAATTTCTGAAAAAATATAAGATTTTTTTCCATAATTTTTTTTTATTAAAACTTTTAAGTTTTCTTTTTTATTAAAATATTTTTTTTTATTGAAACGTTTAATTTTTTTTAAAATTATATATTTTTTTTTGAATAAAATTAAATTTAAAAAAAAAAGTCATTTTTTTGAAAAAAAATATATAATTTATAAAAATTTTTCGTTTTTTGATTTTTTTTAAATTATTTTAATTCATAAAATTTTTGCATTTTATTGAAAAAAAAATTTTTTTTTAATGATTTAAAATCATTAAAAATTTGGTATTTTTTGAAAAATATTTTTTTGATAATTAAAAAAAATGGCATTTTTTTGAAAAAATATTTTTTTTAATTATAAAAAATAATTAAAAATTTGTTATTAAAAACAAAAAAAATAAAATTAAAAATTTGAGAATATTAAAAAAATTTAAATTATATTTTTATAAATAAAAAAATGTACGATATAATAATTATTGGAGGTGGAGCTTCTGGGATGTTTGTTTCTAATTTTCTTGCTGAGAAAGGTAAAAAGATTTTAATCTTAGAAAAAACAAAAATTCTTGGTCGTAAATTGTCAATTACAGGAAAAGGACGATGCAATTTGACTAATTTAAACGAAAAAGAGGAATTTTTAAATCATTTTCACACAGATAAAGAATTTTTAAAAACAGCTTTTGAAAAATTTTTTTCTCAAAATACAATAGATTTTTTTGAAAAAATTGGCGTAAAAACTGTTTCCGAGAGAGGAAAAAGAGTTTTTTTGAAAAGTAATAATGCAAAAGAAATAGTTTTTGCTTTGAAAAATTTACTAAAAAAAAATAAAGTAGAAATTATTTATAAAGCAAATGTAAAAAAATTTATAAAAAAAGAAAATGAAATTATTGCAGTAAAATTAGAAAATAAAAAAATTTTTCGTGCAAAATATTTTGTTTTAGCAACAGGTGGTTCTTCTTATCCAAGAACAGGTTCAACAGGAGACGGTTATAAATTAGCAAAAGCTCTCGGTCATAAAATAATACCAATACGACCATCATTAGTTCCTTTTGAAATCAAAGAACAAAGAAAAATGGAAGTTTTAAATGGTTTAATTTTAAAAAATGTAAACTTAAAAATTTTTGTAAATGATAAAAAAGAATTAGAGAAATTCGGTGAAATGCAATTTTATAAATGGGGAATTTCTGGTGCAATAGTTTTAAATTTAAGTAGGAAAATAGTTGATTTTTTGAAGGAAAAAAAGAAAATAAAAATTTCTATAGATTTAAAACCTGCTCTAAGCGATGAAAAATTAACTAATAGGCTAATGAGAGAATTTAAAAAATTCCCTAATTTAAGTATAGAAAAAATTTTAAGAAAATTAATGCCACAAAAATTAATAAAAGTTTGTTTACAAGAGACAAAAATTTTATTTTCGAAAAATGTCAAAATAATTTCAAACAATGAAAAAATAAAAATTGTAAAGTTCTTAAAAAATTTTTCATTGGAAATTATAAAAGATAGAGGTTTTTCAGAAGCAATTATAACTGCTGGAGGAGTTTCTACAAAAGAAATTTATAAAAAAAATTTACAATCAAAAATTTTAAAAAATTTATTTTTTACCGGAGAAGTTATAGATGTAGATGCAGATACCGGAGGATACAATTTACAATGGGCATTTTCAAGTTCCTATTTAGTAGCAGAAAAATTAATGAGGAATTTTTAATTAATAATGAGGAATGATAGAGATTTTTTTAGATTGTTTTTTTTCATTCCTCATTAAAAAAAATTATTCATTTTTTTTTGTGCTAATGTTAAACTCTACATTTTCTCCTTTGTAGTTTTCACTTTCTTCTATGGAAATTTTTATTTTTACTTCTGTTGTTTCTATTTTTTTACTCGCTTTAAAAACAATTTTTTCAGTATGATTTGCATTTGAAGCAATATTTTTCACATTTATTTTTTTCTTATATTTTAAGTTTTTAGAAACATTTTCCGTTTCTACAATAATTTTAATTTTTTTTAAATCTTTTTTACTAGTGTTTCTAATTGTTAGTATTAATTTTCCTTCTTCTTTTGCATTTAAAATATTATCTCGTCCATCGTCTATAAATTCTATTATTTTCATTTCCAAAATATGAGGTTTATCATTCTTAGAAACTTCTTCATTTTCTGTTTTTTCATTTTCGTCTTTTTCTTCGGTATTTTCTACTTCCTCTTTTTTTTCTATATCTATTTTTTCTTTTTCTTGAATTTCATTTTCCGAAGTTGTTATTATTAACTTAAAACCTTGTGGTAAATTGTCATTTTTTTCTTCAAAAGTAATATTGAAATTAAATGTTCCATCTATGATTTTTTTATTTGCTTTAATTTTTAAAACTCTTAGATCTGTTTCTCCTGCAGGGAGTTTTTTAAAAATAGCCGATTTATCATATTTTAAAGCTTTATGAGCATCCTTAGAATTTAATTTAATTTTTAATTTTTTTAATTCTATTTTACTTTTATTTGTTATTGTAATTTGTAAATCACCTTCTTCTTTTGCATTTAAAATATTATCAGAAGATGGTTCAACAAATTTATATTCTATTTTGAATTTTTCATCTTCTTTTATAAAAACTTCTGGTTCTATTTCTTTTATAATTTCTAAAGTATCTTGTATTGTTTCATTAATACTGTCTGTATTATTTTCTTCTTCATATTGTTCTTCTTCGTAATATTCGTCAGTTTCCCATTTATCTTCTGGATGTGTTGCGTTTTCATTTTCTAATATGAAATTCATCTCTGTATCTTTTAAATAAAGCGGTTTTTTTTGTTTTCCAAACTCATAAGTATTGCCTGTTCTTGGATTTATAACTTTAATATTAAAAATATCAAAAGTTTCACAATCTTCAAGAAGTTGTTTCGCTCCTATCACTTCAACATCTTGTAAATTTTGTTTTAAAATACGTGCCTCATCTCTTGGAATTTTTACATATTCTACATTTCCTAATATTGTTACTGGAAAATATTCAGCCTCAGCATTATAATAACCAAGTATATCTATTTTTAAATAGATCACTTCATAAGATTTTTTAATATTTTCTCTTCTGGAAAGTTCTACTTTTTGTGCTCTATCTATTTTTATTTCACTTTTTTCATCTGTTAGCATTATACGAGCAATGGAGTCTATTTCCTCTTGCTTTTTTGTTGCAAGATCATCATCTAATAAAAGTTTTTGTTCTCTAAAAACAATTAGCTCTAATGAATCATCTTCAATTTGTCTATATTTTTCATACATTTCTAATGTAAATAATTCAGCTTTATTTATACGTTCTTCATATTCTGATAAAGTTTCAAATTCATCTTTTGTAGAGAATAAATCTACTAATTCTATTTCACTTGAAGTTCTTATAGAAAAATTTTTAGATAAATTTTCTTCTAATAAATTATAATAATCCCATAATTTTAACGTATTATCATCACTTGCGCTTACAATATATTTTCCATCTGGACTAAATTGAACACAATTAATTATTGATTGATGTCCAGTAAATATTCCTAACAGACGAGCACTTTCTGTTTCCCAAATTCTTATGGTAGTATCCGAACCAGCACTTACAATATAATTTCCATCTGGACTAAAAGCTACAGAATTTATTTTATTTGTATGTCCTATAAAACTTCTGATTGTGTCTCCTGAACTTACATTCCAAAGGATTAGATTCTTATCAGCACTTGAACTAATTAAAGTTCTTCCATCTGGACTAAATTCTATGTGAGTAACAATATCTTTATGCTCTTCTAATATTTTTCTTGCATATTTTCTTGTTACATCCCAAATTCTTATGGTTTTATCATTGCTTGCTGTGGCAAAATTTTTTCCGTCATTATTAAAATCAATATCATTTATTAAATCGTCATGCCCTTTATATTTTTTAATTTTTTTACTTTCTCTTCTGTCCCAAAATATTAAATTATTATTTTCACTTCCACTAATAATATAATTTCCATCCGGACTAAAAGCAAGGGATACAATTTTAGTTTTATGCTCTTTAAAAATATTTAAAACTTTTCCTGTTGAAATCCGAGATAATCTAAAATTATTATCAGAAGTATCTGAATTTATAATAAATTCTCCGTCAGAACTATATGCAATAGCATTTATTCCTTTATCATAAGCTTTAAAAGTTCTAATTTCTTCAGCGCTTTCTATCTTCCATAATTTTAAAGTTTCATCCCAGCTTCCACTAATTATATATTTCCCGTCAGAAGAAAAGTGTACAGAATTTACTCTGTTTGTATGTCCTTTTAATGTTCTGACAAATTCATTTTTTTCTTCCTGAGAATATGTTTCATTAATAATGAAAAGAAAAAAAATTATAAAAAAAATATTAAATGTTTTCATTTTTATTAAATTAAATTAAATAAAAAAAAATTAAAATTTCCAATTCTTTTTAGAATTGGAAATTCTTAAAATTACTCTTTCGCTTTGGTACTTATATTAAATTCTATATCTTCTCCTTTGTGATTTTCATTTTCTTCTATAGAAATTTTTATTTTTACTTCTGTTGTTTCTATTTTTTTACCAGCCTTAAAAGCAATTTTTTCTGTATGATTTCCACTTGTTAATATTTTTTTTATTGTAATTTTGCTTTTATATTTTAAGTTTTTCGAGACATTTTCTGTTTCAACAAGCAGTTTAATTTTCTTTATGTCTTGTCCAGATGTGTTTTTAATTGTTAAAATTAGTTTTCCTTCTTCTTTTGCATTAAGAATATTATCTCTTCCGTCATCTATAAATTCTACTATTTTCATTTGCAATACTGGACGTTTATCATCTTTAGATGCTTCTTCTTTTATTTCTACATCTTCTTCTTTTGTACTTTCATCTTCACTTGTAGAAATCGTAGATGCTTCTTTCTCAGAAGTTGTTATTGTCAATGTAAATCCTTGTGGCAAATTATCATCTTTTTCCTCGAAAGTAACATTAAAATTAAATGTTCCATCTATTATTTTTTTACCAGCTTTTATTTTTAAAATTCTTACATCTGTTTCTCCGGATGCAAGTTTTTTGAAAATTGCTGATTTATCGTATTTCAATGCTTTATGAGCGTCTTTAGAACTTAATTTAATTTTTAATTTTTTTAATTCTATTTCACTTTTGTTGGTTATTGTAATTTGCAAATTACCTTCTTCCTTAGCATTTAAAATATTGTCCATAGATGGCTCAATAAATTTATATTCAACTTTAAATAACTCGTCTTCTTTCACAAGAATTTCAGCTTCAATTTTTTTATTATTTTCTAATGTGTCTATTTCATTTTCTAATGTATCTGTTTCATTTTCTAATGTGTCTGTTTCATTTTCTGCAATAGTATTACTATTATTTTCTTCTTCATCTGTTGCCCATTTATCATCTGGATGTGTTGCATTTTCATTTTCTAATGTAAATGCCATTTCTCCTGCTTCTAAGTAAAGTGGTCTTTTTTGTTTTCCAAAAGCATAAGTAACCCCAGTTCTTGGATGTATAATTTTAATGTTAAAAATATCAAAAGTTTCGCAATCTTCCAGCAGCTGTTTATCTCCAATAACTTCAACATCTTGCAAATTTTGTTTAAAATCACGTGCTGATTCTATTGGTACTTTTACATATTCAACTTTTCCAAGTATTGTTATTGGAAAATATTGTGCTTCAGCATTATAATAACCGATTTCATCTATTTTTAGATAAATATTTTCAAAAGATTTTTTAATATTTTCTCTTCTGGAAAGTTCTTCTTTTTGAGCTTTTTCTATCTCCATTGTAAGTTCTTCATCCATTCGCATTCCATCTGCAATGGAATCTATTTCTGCTTGTTTTCTTCTGGCAAGTTCTTCTGCAAATAAACGGTTTTGCTCTTTTAGAGTAATCAATTCTAAGGAATCATCTTCAATTTGCCTATATTTTTCATACATTTCTAAAGTAAATAATTCTGCTTTTTTTAGACGTTCTTCATATTGTTCCAAAGTTTCAAATTCATCTTTTGGTGCAAATAAATCTGTCAGATCTCTTTCATATCTAACTTTTTCATCATAACCGCTATAAGTGATTAATAAATTACTATAATCCCATAATTTTAAATTAGTATCATCACTACCACTAACAACATATTTACCATTCTGACTAAATTGAACACAATTAATTATTGCTTGGTGTCCAGTAAATGTACCAAGAAGTCGTCCTTTTTCTGTTTCCCATACTCTTACCGTAGTATCACAACCAGCACTTGCAATGTAGCTACCATTAGAACTAAAAGTAACAGCATTAATTTTATTTGTATGTCCCCTAAAAACTCTAATTGTATCGCCAGAGTCTACATCCCAAAGTATCAAATTTTTATCTGCACTTGCACTAATTAAATACCTTCCATCTGGACTAAATTCTACATCTGTAACAAAATCCTTATGACCGTATAATGTTCTTTTTGAATATTTATTTGAAGTTTCCCAAATTTTTATAGTTTTATCATCACTTGCACTTGCAAAATATTCGCCGTCCGGACTAAAATCAACATCATTTACATAATCGCTATGTCCTTTGTATTTTTTAATTTTTTTACCTTCTCTTCTGTCCCACAGTCGCAAAGTATTATCTGCACTTCCACTGACAATATAATTTCCATCTGGACTAAAAGCAAGAGTTAAAATATTACTTTTATGACCTTTAAAAACTCTTATTATTTCGCCAGTTTGAATCCTCCATAATTTAAAAGTGTTATCAGAAGTTCCACTTACAACAAATTCACCATCTGGACTGTAATCAACAGCATTTACTCTATATTCGTAACCTTTAAAAGTTCTTATTTCTTCACCGCTTTCTGTCTGCCATAATTTTAAAGTTTCGTCCCAGCTTCCACTAATTATATATTTCCCATTAGGACTAAAACTAACAGAATTTACACGATAAGTATGACCTTTTAAGGTTCTTACAAATTCTTTTTTTTCTTCCTGAGAATAAATTTTTTGAGAGAAAAAAAGAAAAAAAATGATAAAAAAGATATTAAATATTTTCATTATTATTAAAATTTTTAAATAATTTTTATACAAAAATAAAAATGTTTTTTTAAAATTATAATTAAAAAAAGAAATTATAATTTTTATATGAAAAAAAATTTAATAAAAATTGCTTTATAAATATTTATAAAGCAATTTTTATAAGATATTTTTGCAAACAAAAGTTATAATTTTTTTTTTAAAAAAAAAATTAAATTTGATTTTTGTATAAAACAAATTTTATGTGTGGAATTATTGGTTATATCGGTAATAAACAAGCATACCCAATTTTAATAGATGGATTAAAACGTCTAGAATATCGTGGGTATGATTCTTCTGGAGTTGCTATTTTAAATGAAAATAAAAAGACTTCTATTTATAAAAGTAAAGGGAAAGTAAGTGAATTAGAAAAATATACCTCTGATAAAGATGTATGTGGAAAAATTGGAATGGGGCACACAAGATGGGCTACTCACGGTGAGCCTAATGACATTAATGCACATCCACATCAATCTGCAAATGGATATTTTACTTTAATTCACAATGGAATTATTGAAAATTATTCTAATTTAAAAAAGCGTTTAGAAAATAGAGATTATGTTTTTAAAAGTGAAACAGATACAGAAATACTTGCTAATTTAATAGAATACATTTATATTAAAGGAAAAGTAAGCGCTGAAATGGCAGTTAGACTTGCTTTAACAAAAGTCGTTGGTGCTTATGCTCTTGTAATTTCTTGTAAAAATGAGCCTGAACAATTAATTGTTGCGAAAAACAGCAGTCCTTTAATTATAGGAATAGGACAAGAAGAATATTTTATTGCTTCTGATGCAAGTCCAATAGTTCAATATACACAAAGTGTAATTTATCTTAATGATAAAGATATTGCAATTATAAAAAGAGATGAGTTTTCTTATAAAACCATTAAAAATGATATTTTATCTCCAAAGATAGAAAAATTAAATCTTGGAATTGGAGCTGTGGAAAAGCAAGGTTATGATCATTTTATGTTGAAAGAAATTTTCGAGCAGCCGAGTTCTATTTTAGATACTTTTAGGGGTAGAATAGCTGCTGATTTTTCAAAAATTTATCTCGGAGGTTTGTTGGATGTTATGCCAAAATTAATAAAAACAAAACGAATAATTATTATCGCTTGTGGGACTTCTTGGCACGCAGGTTTAGTTGGAGAATATTTATTAGAGGAATTTACAAGAATACCTGTTGAAGTGGAATATGCTTCAGAATTTAGATATAGAAATCCAATAATTTATAAAGATGACATCGTTATTGCTATTAGTCAAAGCGGCGAAACTGCAGACACTTTATCTGCTATAAAACTTGCAAAAGATAAAGGAGCAACTGTTCTTGGTATTTGTAATGTTGTGGGTTCAAGTATAGCGAGAGAAACAGATGCTGGAGTTTACACTCATGCTGGACCAGAAATAGGTGTTGCTTCTACAAAAGCTTTCACGGCACAAGTAACAATTTTAACTATGATGTCTGCTATGATAGGAAAAGAAAAAAATATTATCACAGAAGATAAATATAAAAAATTAATTTTAGAACTTATAAGTATTCCTGATAAGATAAAAAAAATATTGCTTTTAAACGAAAGATTTAAAAAAATAGCCGCTATGTACAAAGATGCAAATAATTTTTTATATCTTGGAAGAGGTTATTTTTTTCCTGTTGCTTTGGAAGGAGCTTTGAAATTAAAAGAGATTTCTTATATACATGCAGAGGGTTATCCAGCTGCTGAAATGAAACATGGACCAATTGCATTAATTGATAAAAAAATGCCTGTTGTAGTTATTGCTACAAAAGATAAATCTTACGAAAAAATAGTTTCTAATATTCAAGAAGTTAAAGCAAGAAAAGGAATAGTTATAGCGATAGTTACTGAAGGGGATAAAACAATTAAAGAAATAGCAGACCACGTATTGGAAATTCCAAAAGCAGAAGCATCTTTGGTTTCTTTATTAGCGGTAATTCCATTGCAATTACTTTCTTATCATATTGCAGTTATGAGAGGGTGTAATATTGATCAACCAAGAAATTTAGCTAAATCTGTAACCGTAGAATAATTTTTTGAAAAAAACAAATGGAAATTATAAAAAAAGGTTATAAGAACCTTTTTGTGAAATAAAATATATTTTTTTTAAAAAATATGAATACAGAAATTACATTTTATTAATTTAAAATAAATGATTATTGTAAAATAGATGAAAGATTTTTTTTCAAAATTCGTCCAAAATTTCAATATTCTTTATTTTGAAATTATCAAAAAAAAATTTTTTTCAAAAAAACGAGCAAAATTTCAACATTTTTAACGAAAAAATTATTTTAATTATTTAAAATCATAAAAAATTGCTGTTTTTTTGAAAAAAAAATATTGCTCTTGGACGGTATTTTAACCGACATTTATCAATTTACGGTGAATAATTGTGCAGTGAAAACACCACACAGGCGCAGGAGTTTTCTATAAAATATTAATTTTGATTATATTTGAAATCATACAACTGAACCAAAGAATTATCATCAGAAATTTTGATACGAACCACGCCTCTTTTTTCTTGTGCAAGAATTGTTAATTTACACAAAAATAAAAGCGTTAAAAAATAAAAAAATTTTTTTCAAAAAAATGAACAAATTTTAATGATTTAAAATTATCAAAAAAAAATTTGGCTCTTCGAACCTTTTTGTGAAATATAATTTTTTTTTATTAAAAATAAGGTATTATGATTCAAGCGTCCACGCCATAGCCGTCAGTCTAAGGACTTAAATTATTGATTTTAAGA
>JAOZVH010000165.1 GCA_029938235.1 Bacteroidales bacterium | reverse complement strand
ACCGAAAATATTACAAATTTTGCATTGGAAAAATTTAAGAATTTTTATAAAAAAAGTGCCATAAATAAAGAAAAAATTTTTTCTTATGTTTATGCAGTTTTGCATAATCCAGTATATCGCAAAAAATATGAAATTAATTTAAAACGAGATTTTCCTCGCATTCCATTTTATAATAATTTCGAAAAATGGGTGAAATTTGGCGAAGAACTTATGAATTTACATTTAAATTTTGAAGATGTAAAAGCGTATAATTTAGAAATTGAAAATGAAAATTTGCAAAAATTTCCCAATGTAAAATTGCGTTTTAATAAAAGTAAAGATGAAATTTTCATCGACGAAAATACGAGATTAAAAAATATTCCAAAAATTGCTTTGGAATACAAATTGGGAAATCGCTCTGCTTTGGAATGGATTTTGGACCAATATAAAGAGAAAAAGCCCCGTGATAAAACCATTTTTGAAAAATTTAATAATTATAAATTTTCTGATTATAAAACGGAGGTCATAGATTTATTAAAAAGAGTTTGCACAATTTCTGTAGAAACTATGAAAATTTATTTTCAAATGAAAAATTTATAAAAATTTCATTTTTTAATAAATTATTAAAAATTTGGCATTTTTTGGAAAAAATTTTTTTTTAATAAAAATTAAA
Source organism: Bacteroidales bacterium (assembly GCA_029938235.1). Classification (GTDB taxonomy): domain Bacteria; phylum Bacteroidota; class Bacteroidia; order Bacteroidales; family 4572-128; genus 4572-128. Next base: position 6,978 of record JAOZVH010000165.1, on the reverse strand, counting down.
AATTTGGCGTTTTTTGAAAAAAAATTTTTTTAATAAATTATTGAAAATTTCGGCGTTTTTTAGAAAAAAATTAATAAATTATTAAAATTTTGGCGTTTTTTGAAAAAAATTTTTTTAAAATAAATTATTAAAATTTTGGCGTTTTTTGAAAAAAAATTTTTTTAAAATAAATTGTTAAAATTTGGCGTTTTTTGAAAAATTTTTTGAAAATAAATTGTTAAAATTTCGGCGTTTTTTAGAGAAAATTTTTTTTAATTCAAAATAAAAAAACTTTTTCAAAAAACGGCACATTTTTAAGATTTTTTTTAAAATTTCAGATGTTTATAAATTTTTTTTTTTTTATATAAAAAAATTGTATTTTTATGAAAAATTTTAAATAAAAATATTTTTATATTTGTTTATTATGAGAAAATTATTAACAATTTTAATTTTATTTTTTTTTGTAAATATTTCTTTTGCTCAGAAAAAACATATTGTAAGTTGTCATAATTATTTAAAGAAAAACAGTCTAAAAAAAGCTCAAAAATATATAGAGCTTGCTGTAAATAGTGGCAAAACAAAGGAAAGTTTAATGGGAAAAGCATGGTTTTACAGAGGGAAAACTTATCATGCTATTTTTCAAAGCAAGAAAGAAAAAGATAAAAAATTATCTGTAAATCCTCTTCAAGAGGCAATAAAATCTTACCAAAATTCTTTGAAAGCAGATACAGATGGAGATTTTAAAGATAAAAATATACACGGTTTACGTGTTGCCGGAAGTCAATTATTTAATGCTGCTGTTAAATATTTTCAAGATAAAGAATTTTCTAAGGCTTTAGAAAACTTTGAAAATATAATTGTGATAAATGAAACTAAGGAAATTGCAAAATTGGATACTCAGGTTTTTTATAATGCTGCTCTTTCTGCGGAAAAATCAAATTCCTTAGAAAAAGCAAAAAAGTATTTTGACAAATGTATAGAATATAAATATGGTGGTGCGAAAATTTATATTTTTCTTTCGAAGATTTATAAAGATGAAAAAAATCAAGAAGCTTTTATTAAGACAATAAAAAAAGGTGTAGAAAATTGTCCTGACAATAATTCTGATTTAATTATACAATTAGTAAATCATTATTTGGAAACTAAACAAAGCAAAGAAGCTTTGGAATACCTTAAAATTGCTGTGGAAAAAGATAATAAAAATGCCTCTTTATATTTTGCTCAGGGAACTTTGTATGATGAATTAAAAGAAGTAGATAAAGCTGTAACATCTTATGGAAAAGCAACTTCTTTGAAAGAAGATTATTTTGATGCATGGTATAATTTAGGTGCTTTGTACAACAACCAAGCTGCTGATTGTATTAGAAAAGCAAATGAAACTGACGATGATGCAAAATATCAAGAATTGAAAAATAAAGCTGATGAGAATTTTACTTTAGCTTTAGAACCTCTTGAAAAAGCACATAAATTAGATGAAACAGACAAAAGTACTATGCTTTCATTAAAACAAATTTATTATAAATTACAAATGGAAGAAAAATATGATAAAATAGATAAGAAATTAAAAGGAAATTAAAAGATAAAATTATGAAAAAAAAAAATTTTTTATGTCCAACTTGTAAAGTAATGTTAAGAATTGGTGATTATGTTGTTCTTGTTGCAAAGAAAAAAGACGACAATGATAAAGCTGGTATTTTATTGTTAAGTCCTGAAATTGGAAATTATAAAATAATCAAACATGAGGATTTTGAACTTAAAGATGGTGAACATATTAGTTTTCATTGTCCTGCTTGTTTAAAATCTTTATCTTCTGACAGTGTAAAAAATGATCTTGCAAAATTGTTAATGTTTGACGAAGAAAATAATGCCTTTGAAATTTCGTTTTCAGAAATAGCTGGAAAACATTCAACTTATAAAGTAAGTATAGAAGATGATGATACAGAACTATTTGGAGATGATTATGCAGAGTATGCGAGTTATTTTAATTTATAAAAAATAAGTTTTTATGGGATTTTTTAATAGAGTATTTGCAAGCGTTGGAATAGATGCTGCAAAAGTTGATACTGTTGTTGAAACAGAAAATATATTTCCCGGAGGAGAAATAGAGGGATATATTGAAATTAAAGGTGGAAATGTAGAGCAAAAAATAGACAAAATCTATTTGAACGTTTTCGTACAGTATTTAAAAGAATACACCACCGAAGACCAAGAAGGTGAAGAAACAGAAGAAGAAAGTAAAATTAGCGTTTCCATTCAAAAATTTGATGTTCATATAAATAGGACAGTTAGGAAAAAAGAAAATTTTGAAGTTCCATTTTCTTTTATTTTGAGTGCTTTTGCTCCGATTTCTACAAAAAGTTTTCCAATTTGGATACAAACTGGTTTAGATATTAAAAGAGCAATAGATCCTACTGATAGGGATTATATAAATGTTGCTCCTCATTTTTTTATAAATAGTGTGATTGGCGCATTGGAAGAGCTTGGTTTTGTAATTAGGCAGATAGAAAATGAGTATTACGATGCTAGCTATGGAAAAATTCCTTTCGTGCAAGAAATAGAGTTCGAACCAACCGGAGCTTTTAGAGGACAATTGGAAGAACTTGAAATTATTTATTTTATCAAAGAAGACGGAATTAGTTTGATAATGGAAATGGATAGAAAAGCTAAGGGATTTATGGGAAGTTTATTATCAGCTATGAATTTAGACGAAATAACAAGAAGACTTTTTATTAGCGAAGAAGATTTATCCGAAGGAAATTCTTTTGTTGCAAACATTTTACAAGAATTTATAGAAAATCATATTTAAGAAAAATATTAATTTTTTAAATTAAAAAAAACTCTTTTGAAATAATTATTTCAAAAGAGTTTTTTTTAATTAAAAAATGTTAAAAATTTCATCGTTTTTTGAAAAAAATTTTTTTTTATTAAAAATAATTCATAAAAAAATTGTCGTTTTTTGAAAAAAATTTTTTTTTATTAAAAAAAAAAATCATAAAAAAATTGTCGTTTTTTGAAAAAATTTCTTTTTTTTAATTTTAAAAATTCATAAAAAATTGTCATTTTTTGAAAAAAATTCTATATTAAATATTTTTATTAAAATTGTGCATTAAAAAAAAATAAAAATTATGGAAAACTTAATAAAATTGAAAAAAATATTTTCTGACAATTATAATTCTTCAAATTCTTTTTGGATGAAAAAATATTTAAGAAATAAATTTGAGTTTTTTGGAATAAAAACACCTTTGCGAAAAAAAATTTCTTCTGATTTTCTAAAAAAAAAGAATCTGCCCAAAAAAGAAAATTTGGAAAAAATTGTAAAAGAATTATGGAACTTTCCAGAAAGAGAATTTCAATATTTTGCCATAGAATTATTAAAAAAATTTCAAAATAATTTTGAAAAAAAAGATATTTTTATGCTAGAATATTTGATTTTAAATAAATCTTGGTGGGATACTGTTGATGCAATTGCTTCTAATTTAGTTGGCGGATATTTTAAAATTTACAATGAAAATTTAGAAATTATAGAAAAATGGACAAATTCGGAAAACTTTTGGTTAAATCGTGTTGCTTTGATTTTTCAATTAAAATATAAAGAAAAAACAAATTCCGATTTATTATTTTCAATTGTATTAAAACATTCAAATTCTGATGAATTTTTTATACAAAAAGCAATAGGATGGGCCCTAAGAGAATTGTCAAAAACAAAACCATATCTTGTGAAAAATTTTGTGGAAAAAAATAAATTAAAACCACTAAGCGAAAGAGAAGCACTAAGAATAATTAAAAATTCTTAATATAATATTTCCATTTTTTAAATGAATATCTTAGATAATTTTATCTAATTTCATAAAATTTTAAATTGAAAAATATTTGAATAAACAAAATTCAAAATATCAAATTTTTTGTAGAAATTTTTTATTTTTTTTCAAAAAAAAATATTTTTTTGAAAAAATGATATTTTTTTTAATTTTTGAAAAAAATTAAATTAAATTTGAAAAACTTTATTTTTAATAAAAATATTTTTTTAAAATATATATTATTCGTAATATTGTATTATGAAATACAATTTTTTATTAAAAAAATAAATATTTTTTACATTTTAAAAAAATGATTAAACGACGATTTATTATAATTTTTTGTACCATAATTTTTGGTTTTTCAAATGGGATAAAAGCTCAGGATGTAAGTTTTTCTCAATATTATGCTAATTTATTGTATCTAAATCCAGCTTATGCTGGCTCGGAAATTTGTCCAAGAATTTCCTTGAATAGCAGAACTCAGTGGCCTGGTTTGCGAGCAAATTTTCAAACTTATTCAGCATCTTATGACCAACATTCTGATTTTTTACAAGGAGGTATAGGCTTCCAAATAGTTCAAGATGCTCAGGGTGATGGAGCAATAAAAACAACTTCTGTAAGTGCTGCTTATTCTTACGATTTGAAAATCAATCGTTTTTTATCTGTAAAAGGAGGATTCCAAGCATCTTATTTTCAAAGAAGTATAGATAAATCAAATATGATTTTTGCTGATATGATAGACCCATTACATGGAATAATTTATGAAACAAAAGAAATTTTGCATGATTTAGATAAAAAATTTTTTGATGTGTCTGCTGGTTTTATTGCTTATAGTAAACAATATTATCTTGGTTTTGCTGTTCACCATTTAACAGAGCCCGGAGAATCTAATTTGAGTAGAAGCGACGATATTTTATCACGCAAATATACTTTACATTTTGGAACCACAATTCCATTGACAAGCGAAAGATTTAAGAGAGGCGAACTATCTATTTCACCTAATTTTTTGTATCAAAAACAATCTGATAATCAACAATTAAATTATGGTTTATATTTAAATAGATTAAATATCGTTGGAGGAATTTGGCTAAGGCACAATTTAAAATTTGAAAGAGATTCATGGATTTTATTACTTGGTTACGTGAAAGATAATTATAAAATTTCGTATAGTTATGATTTGACGGTTTCTGAACTCGGAAAAGAAACATTAGGAGCACACGAAATTACTTTAACTTTTATGTTACCTTGTAAACAAAAAGCAAAAATTTTTAAAGCAATAAATTGTCCATCTTTTTAGTTTTTATATAAAAAAAAATAAAATTTAATTCATAAATTATGAAATTTATATCAAATATTATCATCATTATTTTTGTATCATCCTTGATTTTTTCCTCTTATTCCTGCAAGGAACCTGTTTATTCTTCAACAACAGGTTGGGAATATAATAATGCAGAAAATGGAGGTTTTGAAGTCCAAACAGAATATTACGAACAACAAACAGGACCTGGTTTAGTTCTTGTTGAAGGGGGAACTTTTACTATGGGACAAGTGGAGCAAGATGTTTTATATGATTGGAATAATGTGCCACGTAGAGTGACGGTAAGTTCTTTTTATATGGATGAGACAGAAGTAAAAAATGTTGATTACAGAGAATATTTATATTGGATAACCCGAGTATTTACTGAATATCCAGAAGTTTATACTAAGGCTCTTCCGGACACTTTGGTTTGGAGAGAACAGTTAGCTTACAATGAACCTTATGTAGAATATTATCTTAGACATCCTGCTTATGATAATTATCCAGTTGTAGGTGTAAATTGGGAACAAGCAGTAGAGTATTGCAAATGGAGAACAGATAGAGTAAATGAAGACATTTTAATACAAAGAGGTATTTTGAAAGTTGATAATGCTCAGCAAAATGATGCAAATTTCAATACTGATGCTTATCTTATTGGACAATATGAAGGTTTGACAGGAGAAATGTTACCAAATTTAGACCCAAATTTAGATACAAGAAATGTACGTATGGAAGATGGTATATTATTGCCAAAATATAGATTACCAACAGAAGCAGAATGGGAATATGCCGCTTACGCATTAGTAGGAAACACAGTAGATGAAAGAATTTACAATAGAAAATTATTTCCTTGGAATGGTCATTATGTAAGAAATGATTCCAAAGAAAACAGAGGACAAATTAATGCAAACTTTGTTCGTGGACGTGGAGATTATATGGGTGTTGCTGGTGCATTAAATGATAATGCAAGTATTACTTCTCCAGTATTTAAATACTGGCCTAATGATTACGGTTTATATTGTATGGCAGGAAATGTAAATGAATGGGTATTAGATGTTTACAGACCATTATCTTTGCAAGATGTTAGTGGTTTTAGACCTTTTAGAGGAAATGTTTTTCAAAAATTATTAAGAGATGAAGAAGGAATAATTGCTGAAAAAGATACACTTGGAAGACTACAATGGGTAGATGTAACTGATGAAGAATCTATGCACAGAAGAAATTATGAAAGAGCTGATAATATTAATTATAAAGATGGTGATTTAAATTCATCTATTATAGGTGGAGATGACTGGAATTCTGTAGAAGACCATCCCGGAACAAAAGCAATGTATTTACAAGGAAAAGGAGAAATGCATGATGGAATGACTTCATTAATAAATGACCAAGCAATGATTTATAAAGGTGGTTCTTGGAGAGACAGAGTATATTGGTTAATACCCGGAACAAGACGTTTTCTTGATTATGAACAATCTACTTGCGATTTAGGTTTTCGTTGTGCTATGATAAGAGTAGGTTCACCCGGCGGATTTTAAAATATTAAAATTTTATAAAAAAAATAGAAACTATATAGTTTCTATTTTTTTTGTTGTCAGATAAAACTTTAAAAATAAAATCAAGTGAGGTTTGAAAAATCACCACTCGCTATTATCTTTGTCTCTGGAAAATTTATATATAAAAAAATCATTATATTTATACCAAACCAAATACTTTAACATTTTTTATAATTTAAAAAAATTTTTTCAAAAATCGCCTAAAATTTTAACATTTTAAAAAATACAACATTTGTTTGATTATAAACATTGGTGTTAAAAATAAAGACAATGTTAAAAAAAATTTTTTCAAAAATCGCCTAAAATTTTAATATTTTTTAATTTCAAAATAAAAAAATTTTTTCAAAAAATG
>JAOZVH010000164.1 GCA_029938235.1 Bacteroidales bacterium | reverse complement strand
ATTTTTTAATTTTCAATTTAAAAAAAATTTTTTTCAAAAAAATCCAAATATTTTAACATTTTCAAAATTAAAAAAATTAAAATTTAGTTCCTTAAATTGCCAAAGTTAAAAACTTTGGCAATTTAAGGAACTACAAAAACGTCCAAAATTTCAACATTTTTAAAAAAACAACATTGGAGGTTTTTTTTTTCAACACCAATGTTTGATGTCGAAACAATGTTAATGCTTGGTAGAAACAAAACCTCTATTCACAAATAAAAATTTTTTATACCTATTTTTGTTTGCAAGCGTCCCTTGTGCGTACAAAAATAGGTATAAAAAAATTTTATCTGCCATATCTTGGATAGGAGACCCCTCAAAACTACGGGACGAAAGCAAAACGAAAGCCTAAGTAATTGTAGCTGTTGTCAGGCGTGCTGCGGCTGCGATTAGCCGGACGACAACGCTCAGCGTTGCTGTTCCAACTTCCACCACGTAAAACACGGTACGAACTGGATGTAGTACCTGTAGGATTTTCTGTAGGACTATTGCTATAGTAATTAGAACCATACCAATCAGAGCACCACTCCCAAACATTACCACTCATATCGTAAATTCCTAATTCATTAGGTGTTTTTGTTCCTACATTATGTGTTTCGTCATTAGAATTATTACCATACCAAGCCACTTCGTCAATATTATTACTTCCAGAATATTTATAATTCTCACTTTCATTTCCACCTCTTGCAGCATATTCCCATTCTGCTTCTGTTGGTAATCTTCCTCCAGCCCATTCACAAAACCTTTTTGCTCCATACCAAGTAACTTCTATAACTGGATAATCATCTTTTCCATTTTTAGGATAAAAAACATCATTACGTATTTCTATTTGGCAATCTTCGTCAGATATATCTAACCAAGTATCAACTCCTTCTGTTTGATTGCCTTCTGCATTTAAAAATTCACAATACTGAATATTAGTAATTTCATATTTTCCTATATAAAAATCATTTACTGTTACCGTGTGAACTGGTTTTTCATTATCATAAGCCTCGCTGTCATTACTTCCCATTTGGAATGTTCCACCTTCTACATAAACCATTTCAAACAAACCAAAATCAAGAGGAGTTGTTAAATCGTTATTTTCTTCCTCTTTTTTACAAGAGTAAAAACTTATAAACAATACTGCGAACAAAATCGCAAAAAAAATATTTTTCATTTTTTTTATTTATAAAAAATCAATATTTAGAAATTAACAAAATCGCAAAGCTATTAAGCTAATTTGTGTTACAAAATTAATTATAATTTTATTATTTGCAAATATTTTTACTGAATTATAATTTTAAATATAAACGAAATCATCGTGAACGATAACGCATAATGTAGATTTTTTTATTTGAAATAAAAAAAAATTTTTTTTCAAAATTCGTCCAAAATTTTATGATTTTTTAAAAACTAAAGCTTTTGCTTTAATTTTTTTATAAAAATTTCCATTTTCATAAATTAAATTTCCATTTACAAAAGTGTGCGTAACTTTTGAAGAAAAAATTTCATTTTCCAATGGAGACCATGCACATTTATATAAAATATCTTTTTTATTTACCTTCCATTTTTTTGATAAATCTAAAAGCACTAAATCTGCAAAATATCCTTTTTTAATGTATCCTCTTTTATAAATATTAAAAATATCACTTTGTGCGTGAGCCATTTTTTCAACTATTTTTTCAAGAGAGATCTCTTTTTTATGATATTTTTCTAAAATTGCAATGAGTGAATGTTGTATAAAAGGAGAACCTGATGGACATTTAAAATAAGAATTTTCTTTTTCTTCTGACAAATGCGGAGCATGGTCTGTTGAAATGACATCTATTTTTCCGTTTTTTACAGAATTAAATAAAGCATTTTTATCTTTACACGTTTTTATAGAGGGATTTAATTTTATTCTTCCTTTTTTATCAAAATAATCATTTTCGTCAAAAAATAAATGATGTAAACAAACTTCACTTGTAATTTTTTTGTCAATAGACGGAATATTATTTTCAAATAATTCCAGTTCTTTTTCCGTAGAAATATGTAAAATGTGCAATCTTGTATTATATTTTTTTGCCATTTCTACCGCAAAAAAAGACGATTTAAAACAAGCCTCTTCACTTCTAATTTTAGAATGATATTTTATATCAATATTTTCACCAAATTTTTTTTTATAAAAAATCTCGTTTTTTTTTATAATTTCTTCGTCCTCACAATGTACGGCAATTAAAAAAGGTAAAGAAAAAATTTTTTTCAAAATTTCTTTGTTTTTTACAATAATATTTCCCGTAGAAGAACCAAGAAAAACTTTTACTCCACAAATTTTTTTAGGATTAATTTTTAAAATTTCGTCAAAATTATCATCTGTTGCACCTATGTAAAAAGAATAATTTGACCACGATTTTTCCGAAGCAATTTGAAATTTTTCATTCAAAGATTTTATAGAAACCGTCGGAGGATCTGTGTTGGGCATTTCTATGTAAGAAGTAACTCCTCCCGCAATTCCTGCCTTAGATTCTGTTTCTATAGTTCCTTTTTCAGAGATTTTAAAATCTCTAAAATGTACGTGTGTGTCAATAATTCCCGGAATTAAATATTTTCCCGAAGCATCTATTTCCAAAATATCCTTTGAAAAATTTTTTTTTGAATATTTGCCATTTTTTTTTAAAAAAATATCTTCTATTTTTTCATCTTTTAAAAAAACGTCTCCGGAAAAAATTTTATTTTCATTAAAATTTTTGCATTTTTCATTAAAATTTCCCTCATTTTTCATTAAAATTTTTGCATTTTTTATTAAAATTTCTCTCATTTTTTATTGAAATAAATTATTTTTTTTAACAATTTTAAAATTATTTTTTTAGAAAAAAACATAAATAAATAAAGAATTGTTCCAAGAACAGATAAAATTACAACTTTTATTAGCCAATTTTCAATTTCTAAATTATAAATAATTCCTCCTGAAAAACATATTACCAAAGTAAAAATTAAAATATAAAAAAACATTTTTTTATTAATTAATTTTCCTTTGAACTTATTATTTGCAATGAAAATTTGTATAAAAGCGGTTAAAAATTGTGTTATTAAACTTGCAATTGCTGCTCCAAGTGCTTGATATTTTGGTATCAAAATAAAATTCAAAATAAAATTAGTAAACATTCCAAATGCTGCCATTAAATTTAATGCTTTTAAATTTGCATTTGCTGTTAATAAAGTTCCGAAAATATTCGTCGTTGCGATTGCAACAAAACTCATCATTAGAACTCCAAAAATTTCTGACGATTTTTTTATATGTTCATTATAAAGCATTTCTAAAATTTCAATTTTAAAATACCAAGAAATTACAGCTATCATAATTGCGGGCGCAATTAAAATTTTATATGATAATCTTGTTAATTCACCAACATTTTCTTTGTTTTTTAACATCTTTGAAAACATTGGCAAAAGTAAACTTGAAAATAATAATGCAAACATTGATGCTGCGTCAAGTATTCTAAAAGATTGTGCATAAATTCCGGCTTGTAATTTTCCGTCTATTAAAAGTCTTTCTATCATAACAATATCAACTCTCGTATAAACTCCCATTAATAAAAAAAGTATCGCAAAAGGATAAGATTTTTTTAATATTACAAGGAAAAATTTTCTATTGAAATTTAATTTTAAAAATTTTGATTTCAAAAAAACTATAAAAAAAGCAACAACGGCAGTAATTAAATATGAAATATTTTGTGCATAAACGAACCATTCAATTTTGAAATTTGTATCTGTGCAATTTCCCCATAGTAAAATTCCGCAAAATAAAATCATCAAACTTCTGTCAAGGACAGAAATTAAACTATCTGTTTTAAATAATTGTAAACCAGCGATATTTGAACGTAAATATAAAATAAAAGATAATAAAAATTGGTTTAAACCGAGAAATAAAAATAGTTCTAATTGTCTATAATTATAATCTATAAAAATTGCAATTATAAGACTTATTAAAAAATATAAAACTCCAAGTAGGAATTTTAAAATAACAATATTTGAAAAATGTTTACTTAATAATTGTTTATGTTGAGAAATATTTCTGTTATTAAAACTTGTAATTCCCAAATCCAGAATTATATTTAATAAAAATGAAAAACTAAATATAGAAGCATAAAGACCATATTCTTCTGCTCCTACGAGATTTTGAATGCTTCTATCTATGCCAAAAACCCAAAAAGGTTTTATCAATAAATTTATAAAAACTAACAAAATTAAATTAATAACAAATTTCTTTTTCAAATTTTTTTAATTTAAAATTTTTTATCAAAAATAAAAATTTTATATTTGAAATAATAAAATTTTTGTAAATTCGTTTTTTTTTACAAAATAATAAATAAAAAATTATGAAAAAAATATTACTAATATTTGCTTTTATTATATCTATTGTCGTTCTTTCGTCTTGTAAAACAGTTCAAGATTGTCCTGCTTATGGAAATGTAGAATTAGAGGAAGAAATTAAGGTTTAATAAAAAATGCCAAAAAACGTTAAAAAAACTGCATAAATGAATAAAAAAATTTTTTTATTATTTTTATTTTTATTTGTTCTTTCGTGTACTTATGGACAAGGCGAATTGATTGAAGAACAAAAAAAGACACTTTTTAGAGATGAACGTTCTTTTGGTATTTCGATAAATTCTGATGGTTTTGGAGGGAATTTTCGTTATGGAGAATTTATAGACGCTTACAATAAGAAATTATTTTATGGAGATATATCATATATCAGACATCAAAAAGAAGTGAAAATTACAAATTCAAGTTTTGACAGTCAAAAGCGTTTTGTTTTTGGCAAAAAAAATCTTGCTGTTATTTTTCGTGGTGGTATTGGTTGGCAAAAAAGAAAGTTTCCAAAATTAGATAAAGGCGGAGTTGAAATAAATTTTTTTGCTTTATCTGGTGGTTCTTTTGCTATTTTGAAACCAATTTATTATGAAGTTGCTTATCGTGAATCTCAATTAATGATAGTCAGAGAGGAAAAATTTGACATCAATAATAGGAATCACAGAGATGGTTATATTTTTGCGAGGTCTTCTTTTTTAGAAGGTTTTTCTGAATTAAAAATAATTCCTTCTGTTTTCTTAAAAGCAGGTGTTAATTTTGAATTTAGCAAAAAAAATGACGATGTACAGGCTTTAGAAGGTGGATTTTTGATGGAAATTTTTTTGAAAAAAGTTGAAATTATGGCTACAGAAAAAAATAATCAATTTTTCTTTACTTTATTTTTATCTTATAGTTTTGGGAAAATTTTAAAAAGATATGCTTCTGAAGAGGAATAATTTTTTATTAAAAATAAAATTTGAAAATTAAAAAAAAATCGTTTTTTTTGAAAAAAATTTTTTTTGAAAAAAATGTTTTTTTTTATATAAAAGAATTAAATTTGTAATTAAAAATTATAATTTAAAAATAAATTATGGATAAAAATAGTAATCTTTATACTTTTATTTATGCTTCTGTTCTTGTTGTTTTAGTTGCTTTGGTTTTGTCTTTTACAGCGATAACTTTATCTCCTATGCAACAACGAAATATGGAAGTTGAGAAAAAACAAAATATACTTACTTCTGTTTCTATTGAAAGTAGTGTTGAAAATGCAGAGGAACTTTTTTCTAATCATATAAAAGAAAGTTTTGTTGTTGATATCAAAGGGAATAAAAAATCAGGAGACGCTTTTTCAACAGACTTAAAAAAAGAGATGTCAAAAGATTTAAAAGATAGAAGTTTTCCTGTTTTCATTTCTGAAAAAGATAATAAAAAGAACATAATTATTCCTCTTTTAGGAAAAGGTTTATGGGGACCACTTTGGGGTTATATTTCCTTAGAGAAAGATTGTAATACAATTTTTGGTGCAGTTTTCGATCATAAAGCAGAAACTCCCGGTCTTGGTGCAGATATAAATAAAGAATGGTTTGAAAAACCTTTTACAGGAAAGAAATTTTTTGATAAAAATGGAAATTTTATTTCTATAACTGTTCATAAGGGTGGAAAAGGAGCAGCAAAAATGGCTGGTGATTTAGAACACGGAGTAGATGCTATTTCTGGCGGAACGATAACAAGTAAAGGTCTTGAAGATATGGTAAAAGACTGTATGAAAAATTATGAAGAATTTTTAAAAAAAAGTAAAACTAATTAATCAATGGATCCAAAAAGTAAAAAATTATTAACAAATCCAATAAATATTGATAATCCAATAACGATACAAGTTTTAGGGATTTGTTCGGCATTAGCGGTAACGGTAAAATTAGAACCTGCTGTTGTAATGTCTATTTCTGTTTTGTTTGTACTTGCTTTTGCAAATGTAATTATTTCTTTGATGAGAAATACAATTCCTTCGCGAATTAGAATTATTGTTCAATTGGTAATAATAGCATTTCTTGTTATACTTGTTGACCAAGTTTTAAAAGCATTTCTTTATGATGTTAGTAAACAGCTTTCTGTTTTTGTCGGTTTAATAATTACTAATTGTATTATTATGGGACGTTTAGAAGCTTTTGCTCTTGCTAATAAACCTTTTCCTGCCTTTCTTGATGGACTTGGAAATTCGGCAGGTTATGGGATAATTCTAATTATAGTTGCATTTTTTAGAGAATTACTTGGTTCTGGTACCGTTTGGGAAATTCCTGTAATTCCAGATTTTGTTTATGAAATGGGTTATCAAAATAATGGTTTAATGATACTTCCGCCTATGGCTTTAATAGTTGTTGGAATAATTATTTGGGTTCAAAGAGCGAAAACTCCGGAATTAATAGAAAATTAATGAATAATTAATGAATAATTAATAATGAGGAATGAAAAAACATTGTTAAATAATAAAATCATTCCTCATTAAAAATTTCTCATTATTAATTCCTAATTGATTTGATGAAGTTTATCATTTTTATTGCAGTTATGGCAGCTTCTTCTCCTTTGTTTCCTAATTTTCCACCAGCTCTATCTAATGCTTGTTGTTTTGTATCTGTAGTTAAAACACCAAAAATAACTGGTATACCACCAATAAGATTTAAAGAAGTAATGCCCTGAGTAACTCCAGAACAAACATAATCAAAATGAGATGTTTCTCCTCTAATAACTACACCAAGAACAATTATAGAATCAAAAGATTGATTAATACTAGCACCATAATAGCGGTTGTATAGCTTATATACTTTTTTATAAAGATATTTTGCACCGAAAGTTAATTCGAAAGTACCTGGTACGTCTTTTTTTATAATTCTTTCTTTTTTAACACCAAGTTTCAAAAGAGTTTCATAAGCACCTTGATATAATTTTTTTGTAATATCAGAATTCCATTCCGAAACAACTATACCAATTAACGTATTTTCAATATCAAAACATAAATCTAAAGAATCAGAATTAGGCAAATTTACTGTTGTCATAATTTTTTATTTTTTTTATTTAAAAATCAAAATTATTTAAAATAATAAAAATACGGCATTTTTTTCAAAAAATTTTTTTTTAATTTAAAATCATAAAATTTTGGTCATTTTTTTGAAAAAAATTTTTTTCAATTAAAAAATGTTAAAATTTTGGACGAATTACGAAAAAATTTTTTTTATTTTGAAATTAAAAAATATTAAAATTTTGGACGAATTACGAAAAAAGTTTTTTTATTTTGAAATTAAAAAAT
>JAOZVH010000163.1 GCA_029938235.1 Bacteroidales bacterium | reverse complement strand
TCTATGGAAACATTTTTTAAATGAGCACCATAACGAACATTGATAAAATCTTTTGTAGGATTTGGATAAATAAATGCCAACTTCATTGTAGAATTATTAATTTCCTCATTACTTATTGGAGGCGATAATTCGCCATTTTCATTAACTTTTAGTAGATGAATATAAGAATAATTATTTCCTGAATAAAGCTCATATTTTCCTGAAACAATTAAACAACCTCCATCTGATGTTGCCTTAATATCATTTGGCGAATACCTAGCATCAAAACCATAAAAAGTTTGATTTTTTATGTTCAAATTGCTATCTAAAACACTTACCATAATAGATGAAATTTCTTGTGCTGGAGATCCAGTATAAACTGGATGATTAATTACATTCACAACAAAAATATTATTTTGATCTGTAAAATCTATTCCATTTCTTACCATAACTGGCATATCTAAAGTGTCTGAAGAATAACCAATATAAACAGAACTTTGTAAATTAAATAAAGTATCTACAAGATAAACTCCAACTTGCTTATCAGTGCCTTTTTCAGAATTTTTATTTAGAACAGATGCACCAAAATATATCAATATACGATTATCATTCAAATATTTTACAGTCATAATTCTATCAATAAAAGCATCATCAATACTATGTAAACTCTTTATCTGAGTAGTCGCTAAATTAGATTTATTCATTTTAAAAACGAAACCTCCTGAAAAAACATAATAAGAAGAATCGTTATTGTTATTAAGCATAATAGGTGAACCAGAAAAACCATAATTAGATGTAAAAATTTCTGTTTGTATAGTATCAAGATCATAATTTAATTCATAAAAAGAATAAAAACCAGGTACATAAAACATTTGTGCTAATAAACTACCATTTTTTGTAGCCAACACTCTTTCACAATTAAAACCCTGAGCAAAAGAAAAAGATGTATCTATGGGAAAATTATCTGGTAAAGGTAAAGTATCTTTTGACATTATATTAAAATCTTCATCAATTTTTACAAGGAGAGGAGAAACTGTATCCTCTTCAAGAAGAAGTCCTGTGATTAAAATTTCATTATTATTTATATTTATAATATCACCACGCAAAATATTTGGTAAAAAAATACTGTCCATCAATTCACCATTTTGAGAAACTTTAAATAAAGTATAACAAGATGTTTCACATTCTGATTCTCCTACAACAAACCAATCATCGCTAGTTATAACATAATTATTATTACTTGTTTCTAAGATTAAACCACCAAAACCATAACCACCAAGAGTTCTATGCGGAATTATTTCCTCAAATTGAGAAAAAACCGAAAGACTTAAAAAAAATAGAAGAAATAAAATATAATAATTTTTCATATTTTTTATATATAAAAAACTTTATATAATTAATTTTTAATTATATAAAGTCTTATTATAAGAAAGAGAATTATTTAATTTTTAATAATCATATATAATATCAATAGGATTAGTTGCTGATGATACAAAAGTAAGCACTTGTGCAGACTTTAATGCTGTGGCGCTTTGTTTACACCAACACATATTGGGATATGTAGTAGGATCTAAAATTATTATTTTTCCTAATTCAAACTCAATAATTCTTTTGCTACCATTTAAATTATCACGATGTTGAAACCAATTTCCTATATTTGAGAAACCGCCATAGGTATCAGCATACAACAATGGGTCTCCAGGAAAATCGTGATAAGGTTCTTCATCAAGAACATATACATTTACAAAGTAACCATGAACTAAATATTGATCTGGATTATATCTCAAATCATCCATTAGCCAAAGAGGTAAATCTGAATCTGGAACACTATCTGTTTCTACATCCCACAAATCACCATACATACAGGTAGTTGGAAAATACTCTCTTATAAGAAATGCTGTTAAATCTTCATTCATTGCATCAAATGTGCCAGCTGGAGCATCAGTTGTTGTTCCTACTTCGAAAAAAGTGTTGATACTTATAGTATTATTTAGATTTAATTCTAAATCTATAATTCTAACTTTTTTATCGTTTTCTTCAATATTAGCATAAACATTACGTACACTATTTAAAACATCTTCGTAAGTTATATAAATTTTAGAATATTCAATGCTTCCTCCATTGAAATCTCTATCTACAGAAACCGAACTTTCTAAATTTAAAAGTTCACCTTCTACACGATTATTATTTCTGTAAGTTAAATTCAGACTAGCTTCCATTAACAAAATTGCTTTTTCTGTAGAAATACTTTCACCCACCACATAATCTTTTGTTAATAATTTCTCTCTGAAATCCACAATGCTATTATAAATAGCTTCATCCTCTGTAGTCATTTTTTTAACCCCCTTGTTTACGTTATTATTGTCAATAGGAGCATTTTCTTCCTCTTTTTGACAAGAATAAAATCCGATTGTCATTGCTAAAAAGATAGCAAAAAAATTTTTTTTCATTTATTTTTATTTTACAAAATTTATAAAAAAAACAAAAAAGCAAAGCACCAAGCCGTTAAAGCTGTTAAAGCTGTTAAAGCTTACTAATTTGTGCCGCAAAGATAAATACAATTTTTCTTATTTGCAAATTTTTTTGAATTTTTTTTTATTATAAATAAATCATTAAAATAATTGGTTTTTTGGGAAATTTTTATTATTATTCTAAATAATTCGTAAAAAAATGTCGTTTTTTGGAAAAAATTTTTTTAAATTAAAAAAATTCGTAAAAGAATGTCGTTTTTTATGAAAAAATATTTTTTATTTTTTAATAAATCATTAGAAAATTGTCGTTTTTATGAAAAAAAAATTCTTTATTTTAAATAAATCATTAGAAAATTGTCGTTTTTTATGAAAAAAAAATTTTTTTAATTTTAAAAAACTATAAAAAATTGTCTATTTTATGAAAATAAAAATTCATGAAAAATTGCCGTTTTTTATGAAAAAAATTTTTTTTATAATTATAAAAAATATAAAAAATTATATATTTTTTTTTTTAATTATATATCAAAATATTTTTTTTTATTAAAAAAATTTACTTTTTTTGTAAAAAAATTTTTTATTAACTCTAACAGATTTTATTAAAATCATGAGTAAAAAAATAGACACCATAGTACTTGAGGAAGTTGTTATAAAATTTTCCGGAGATTCTGGAGATGGTATGCAATTAACTGGTACTCAATTTTCAAATACCTCTGCATTAATCGGACAGGATGTTTCTACTTTTCCTGATTATCCTGCTGAAATTCGTGCACCACAAGGAACCGTAGGAGGCGTTTCTGGTTTTCAATTAAATTTTGGTAGCAAAGCAATAAAAACTCCCGGAGATTTTGCAGATGTTCTTGTTGCGATGAACCCAGCGGCTTTGAAAGCAAATGCAAGATGGATAAAAGAAGGCGGAACTATAATTATAGATTCTGACACTTTTAATAAAAAAAATTTTAAAAAAGCCGAATTTAAAAGTGAAAAACCTTTCGAGGAGCTTAAATTAGAAGACAGAAATATTATACAAGCACCTATAAGTTTTCTGACAAAAGAGACTTTGAAAGGTATGGGAATGACTACTAAAAATGTTTTAAGAAGTAAAAATATGTTTACTCTTGGAATTATTTATTGGTTATTTAATGAGCCTTTAGATCTTTCTATAAATTTCTTTAAAAAGAAATTTAAAAAATTGCCGAAAGTAGCAAAAGCCAATGAAATGGCTCTAAGAGCAGGTTTTAATTATGCCGGAACTGTTGAAGCATTGCCAAGAAATTATAAAGTTGCACCTGCATCCATAGAAAAAGGTTTTTATAGAAATGTTAGTGGAAATGTTGCAACTGCCTGGGGATTAATTGCCGGAGCAGAAAGAGCGGATTTAAATTTATTTATTGGTTCTTATCCAATAACTCCTGCGACTGAAATTTTACAAGAGCTAACTGCAAGAAAAGATTTAGGAGTAAAAGCATTTCAAGCGGAAGACGAAATTGCTGGAATTTGCACAGCAATAGGAGCGAGTTTTGCCGGAAATTTAGGTGTTACAACAACTTCTGGACCTGGACTTGCTTTAAAAGGAGAAGCAATAGGTCTTGCTGTAATTACAGAATTACCACTTGTTATTGTTAATGTTCAACGTGGCGGACCATCTACTGGTTTACCAACAAAAACAGAGCAATCTGATTTAATGCAAGCACTTTACGGTAGGAATGGTGAAAGTCCAGCAGTTGTAATTGCAGCAACTACTCCTTCGGATTGTTTTTATTATGCTTATGAAGCTTGTAGAATTGCTGTGGAACACATGACTCCGGTAATTTTATTGACAGATGGATTTCTTGCAAATGGTGCTGAGCCTTGGCGAATTCCAAAAATGGACGATTTACCAAAAATAAAACCTCCTTTTGCAAAAATAGGCGAGAAATATCTTCCTTATAAAAGAGAGTTAGAAAAATTAAATAGAAAATGGGCTGTTCCCGGAACTAAGGGTTTAGAGCATAGAATAGGTGGTTTAGAGAAAATGGAAATTACAGGTAATGTTTCTTACGTTCCTGAAAACCATGAAGTTATGTCTAAACAGCGTGCCGAGAAAGTTAAAAGAGTTGAGAATTTTATTCCTGAATTAAAAATTTACGGAGACGAAGACGCTCATTTACTTATTGTTGGTTGGGGCGGAACTTATGGACATCTTTTAACTGCTCTCAATGAGATGAGAAAAGATGGTAAAAAAGTTGCCTTAGCACATTTCAACTATATTTTTCCATTACCGAAAAATACTTTTGACGTTTTAAGTAAATTTAAAAAAATAGTTATTGCAGAATTAAATCTTGGACAATTTGCAAATTATTTACGTATGAATTTTCCAAGTTTAGAATATTTGCAATATAATAAAATACAAGGTTTACCATTTACAGTTGTAGAATTAAAAGAAAATTTTAATAAAATTTTGGAAGCAAAGTAATGAAAAAAGCAAACGTAAAAAATTATAAAAGCGACCAGGAAGTTAGATGGTGTGCTGGTTGTGGTGATTTTGCTGTATTAAATGCAGTTTATAAAGCTATGGCAGAGATGAACATTCCAACAGAAGATATTGCTGTGGTTTCTGGAATAGGTTGTTCTTCACGTTTTCCATATTATATGGGAACTTATGGTTTTCATGGAATTCACGGTCGTGCTTCGGCGATTTCTTCCGGAGTGAAAGTTGCAAATCCAAAATTGAGTGTGTGGCAAATTACCGGAGATGGAGACGCTCTTGCAATAGGAGGAAATCATTTTATTCATGTTATAAGACGAAATATTGATATGAATTTGATTTTATTTAATAATCAAATTTATGGATTAACAAAAGGACAATATTCGCCGACTTCTAAAATGGGAGCAAAAACTAAATCTTCGCCCTTCGGAACTGTTGAGCAACCATTTAATCCGGGTGAATTAGTAATAGGAGCAAGAGGAAAATTCTTTGCTCGTGTTGTTGATGCGAATATTAAAATGTGTACAGAAATTTTCAAAGAAGCAGAAAAACATAAAGGATTATCTGCTGTGGAAGTTTTACAAAATTGTGTTATTTTTAATGAGGGAATATATAATTTCATTAATGATAAAAAAGAGAAATCTGATAGACAGATCTTTTTAAAAGATAATCAAGCAATGATCTTTGGTAAAAACAAAGATAAAGGTTTGATGATGGACGGTTTCAAATTAAAAGTTGTTGAAATAGGCAAAAATGGAATTACAGAAGATGACATTTTAATTCATGATGCACAGGAAAATGATACCGTTTTACATAATGCTCTGATAAATATGCATCCACCGGAGTTTCCAATTGCAATGGGTGTGATACGTGCTGTAAAAGAGCAACATTACGACGATCTTGTTGAAAAACAAATTAAAGAAGTTCAGGAAAAAACATCCATTAGAAATATGGATGATCTTCTTAATAGTGGTAGTGTTTGGGAAGTAAAATAATTTTTTAATGTGGAATTATTTTTAATGATGAATGAATAATTTTTAATGATTCATTCATCATTAAAAATTTCGTTGCTTCAAAAAAATTGTTCAAAATTTCAAATTAAAAAAAAAATTTTTCAAAAAACAACCAAAATTTTAATAATTTAAAATAAAAAAATTTTTTCAAAAAACGACCAAAAATTTTAATAATTTAAAATAAAAAAATTTTTTTCAAAATTCGTTCAAAAATTTTAATAATGTAAAATAAAAAAATTTGGCTCTTATAACCTTTTTGTTGAAGGAGAATTTTTTACAATAAAATTGTGAAAAATTTGTGTTTTTTTATCAAAAAATGTTCATTACAAATTATCATTAAACTATTAATAATCAATGATTTATAATATGATACAACGAAATCATCGTGGACGCTTGAATTATTTTGTGTGCTGTGTTTTCACCACACAATTATTCATAATGTACGGTGAAAATACAAACAAACAAAAGATTTTAAAAATATTAAAATTTTGTCGTTTTTTTGAAAAAAAAATTTTTTTAATTATAAAAAATATTAAAATTCCATTACACAAATTATGCGGTAAAAAACACAACACATGCAATGAAAAAAAATTCTGAAAATTTTCAGAACTAAGATTTAAATTAAGAAATTTAATTATTCTTCATTTTCTTTTAATAAAACCTCATCTACATAAAGATAATTGCCATAAATTTTTTTTTCAAATCTAAAACGATGCTCTCCTGATTCTACATCAAAGGTATATTTTTTCCATTCATCATTATCTTCAAAATCATCTTTTACAATTTCACCATCTATTAAAAATTTTAAGCCACTATCTCCTTTTAAATAAAAAGAAATAATCCCATTTTTATTAAAAGTAAAATCAAAATAAGCAATACTTGCTGTATTTTTTAAGAATAAACAAAAAATATCATCATGACCAGTTCCTTCTTTTATTCCAGATTCAAAAAATGTCCATTCTTGAAATGTTAAATCAAGATCAATAAATGTGTAGAATTTTGTATTTCCTATTGTATTATTGTTATCAACTTTATCACAATCATCACAATCATCACAATCTTCACACTGCACAAAAAATAGCCCCATCGCTATTAATAATAAAAAACTAAATTTTTTTAACATAATTTTTGTTTTAAAATACAAATGCAAATATATATTAAAAAAAATTAAATTATTTTTTTTTTAAAATACTTGGTATTTTTCAAATCTTGTGATGTGGTGTTTTCACTGCACAATTATTATAATGTCAGCTTCTTTAAATTGGCAATTTAAAGAAAAAATTTTGATTTTTTTTTTATTTTGAATTTCTGCGATTGCGGTGTTTTCACCCACAAGCACAAGATCGTCCAAAATTTTAATATTTTTTAATTTCAAAATAAAAAATTTTTTTTCAAAAAACGTCCAAAATTCCATGCGCTTGCGGTGTTTTCACAGCATAATTATTTATAATAAATTTATAATTGTGTGAAAACACCACAAGGGAGCAAAAAATAAAATCATAAAAAGATGTCATTTTTGAAAAAAAAATTTTTTTTTATTATAAAAATCTTAAAATTTTGTCGTTTTTTGGAAAATATTTTTTTTGATTATAAAAAATCTTAAAATTTTGTCGTTTTTTGGAAAATATTTTTTTTTGATTATAAAAAATCTTAAAATTTTGTCGTTTTTTGGAAAATATTTTTGGTTATCGAACCTTTTTGTGATGGGAGTTTTTTTTACAAAAAAATTGTGAA